>JANMYI010000102.1:0-3229 GCA_031381955.1 Burkholderiales bacterium | reverse complement strand
CGCTGTTCACCAACGTGTTCGAACACGGCGTGATCAGCATGTGGGACGTGGACACCATCTACAAGGTACCACGCATGCTGCACGAGCAAGGCCTGGACGAGATGATCTGCATGAAGCTGCAGCTGCTCACCAAGCCGGCTGATTTGCGCCGCTGGGACCGCCTGGTGCATGAAGTGGAGCACCCGCAATCCGAAGTCACGATCGCCATGTGCGGCAAGTACACCGACTTGTCTGACTCCTACAAGTCGCTCAACGAAGCCTTGCGCCATGCCGGCATCCAGCACCATGCGCGGGTCAACATCGAATACGTTGACGCCGAAACGCTGACGGCGCAGAACGCCACTCAGCTTGAGAAATTCGACGCCGTGCTGGTGCCCGGCGGCTTCGGCAAGCGCGGCGTGGAAGGCAAGATCTGCGCGGCGCAGTACGCGCGCGAACACCGCCTGCCCTACCTGGGCATTTGCCTGGGCATGCAGGTGGCCACCATCGACATGGCACGCCACCAGGCCGGCCTGAGCGGCGCCAACAGCACCGAGTTCGACCCGGCCACGCCGCACCCGGTGATCGCCCTCATCGACGAATGGCACGACCGCGACGGCAGCATCCAAAAGCGCACGGCGCAGTCTGATCTGGGCGGCACCATGCGGCTGGGCGCGCAAAGCTCGGATGTGAAGCCCGGCACGCTGGCCCACGCCATCTACGGCGATGTGGTCACCGAACGCCACCGCCACCGCTACGAGGCGAACGAAAATTACCTCGAACGCTTGCAAGATGCAGGCTTGGTCATTTCGGCCATCACGCAGCGCGAGAAGCTCACAGAAATGGTCGAGCTGCCGCGCGAGGTGCACCCGTGGTTCGTGGGCGTGCAGTTCCACCCCGAATTCAAAAGCACGCCATGGGACGGCCACCCGCTGTTCAACAGCTTCATTCAGGCGGCACTGACCCGCCATGCGCACCGTGGCAAGGCGGCATTGAGGCAGGTCGCATGAACCTGTGTGGCTTCGACGTCGGCTTGCGCCAGCCCTTCTTCCTGATAGCCGGCCCGTGCGTGGTGGAAAGCCTGCAATTGCAGATGGACGTGGCCGGGCACCTGAAGGAAGTCACCGCATCGTTAGGCATCCCGTTTATCTTCAAGAGCAGCTACGACAAGGCCAACCGCAGCAGCGGTGACAGCTTTCGCGGCCCGGGCATGGAGCGTGGCCTGGAGATATTGGCGCAGGTGAAGCGCGAGTTGAACGTGCCGGTGTTGACGGATGTGCACGCGCAAGCCGAAATCGCCGCCGTGGCTGCGGTGGTGGATGTGCTGCAAACCCCGGCCTTCCTGTCGCGCCAGACCGTTTTCATTCGCGCGGTGGCACAAAGCGGCAAGCCCGTGAACATCAAGAAGGGCCAGTTTCTGGCGCCGGGTGACATGAAACACGTCATCCACAAGGCTCGCGCCGCCGCGCGCGAGAAGGGCTTGAACGAAGACAGCTTCATGGCCTGCGAACGTGGCGTGAGCTTCGGCTACAACAACCTGGTGAGCGACATGCGCAGCCTGGCCATCATGCGCGAGAGCGGCGCGCCGGTGGTCTTCGACGCCACGCACAGCGTGCAGTTGCCCGGCGGGCAAGGCACCAGTTCGGGCGGGCAACGCGAGTTCGTGCCCGTGCTGGCGCGCGCCGCGGTGGCGGTGGGCATAGCGGGCCTGTTCATGGAAACCCACCCCAACCCGGCGCAGGCCTTGAGTGACGGGCCGAACGCCGTGCCGCTGAAGCACATGCGTGCCTTGCTCGAACAATTGCTGGCGCTGGACCGGGTGGTGAAGGCGCAACCTTTGCTCGAAAACGATTTCAACTGAAGGACTGATATGGCAGCCGGCTACCTTGTTGTCGATGTTCAGGTCAGCGACCCGGAACAGTTCAAGCACTACCAGGCCTTGGCCCCGGCCGCGGTGGCCGCGGCGGGTGGCGAATACGTGGTGCGTGGTGGGCGCAGCGAAGCGCTGGAAGGCGATTGGCTGCCACAGCGCACCACCGTGGTTCGCTTCCCCAGCTACGAGCAGGCCAAGGCGTTCTACAGCAGCGAGCTGTACAGCGCCGCCCGCGCCAAACGCGCCGGTGCCACGGCGCACTTCAACATGGTGTTGGTTGAAGGTGTTTGAGCTGGCTATGAATTCGCAATTTCATCAAGGAACAAAGTGAGCGCAATCGTTGACATCGTCGGCCGCGAAATCCTCGACAGCCGCGGCAATCCCACCGTGGAATGCGATGTGCTGTTGGAAAGCGGCACCATGGGCCGCGCGGCGGTGCCTTCCGGCGCCTCCACCGGCAGCCGCGAGGCCATCGAGCTGCGCGACGGCGACACGAGCCGCTACGGCGGCAAGGGCGTGCTCAAGGCGGTGGAGCACATCAACACCAACATCAGCGAAGCGGTGATGGGGCTGGATGCTTCCGAGCAGGCCTTTCTCGACAAGACCATGATCGACCTCGACGGCACTGAGAACAAAGGCCGGCTGGGTGCCAATGCGATGCTGGCCGTGAGCATGGCCGTGGCCCGCGCCGCGGCGGAAGAAAGCGGGTTGCCGCTGTACCGCTACTTCGGCGGCATGGGCAGCATGCAACTTCCCGTGCCGATGATGAACGTCATCAACGGCGGCGCGCATGCCAACAACAACCTCGACCTGCAAGAGTTGATGATCATCCCGGTGGGCGCGCCGAGCTTTCGTGAAGCGGTGCGTTACGGCGCCGAGGTCTTCCATGCGCTGAAGAAGATCATCGACGCCAAGGGCATGCCCACGTCGGTGGGCGACGAAGGCGGCTTCGCCCCCAATGTGGCCAGCCATGAAGCGGCCATCCAGCTCATCCTGGAGGCCATCGACAAGGCCGGCTACACGGCCGGCGAGCAGATCGCCATCGGCCTGGATTGCGCGGCCAGCGAGTTCTACAAAGACGGCAAGTACCACCTCGAAAGCGAAGGCCTCACCTTGAGTGCGGCCGAGTGGACCGACATCCTGGCCACCTGGGCCGACAAGTACCCCATCATCAGCATCGAAGACGGCATGCATGAAAGCGACTGGGACGGCTGGAAGCACCTCACGCAGCAGCTCGGAGCGAAAGTGCAACTCGTCGGCGACGATCTGTTCGTCACCAACACGAAGATCCTGCGCGAAGGCATCGACCGAAAGGTTGCGAACTCGATCCTCATCAAAGTCAACCAGATCGGCACCCTCACCGAAACCTTTGCGGCC
>JANMYI010000092.1:0-2305 GCA_031381955.1 Burkholderiales bacterium | reverse complement strand
CGCGGCAGGCTTTGATGGACTTGGGGCTTGACGATGCCACGTGCCAGCAGCTCGGAATCAGACTGCATAAAGTCGGTGTGGTGTGGCCGCTGGAGGCGCAACTGACCCGCGAATTTGCCACCGGGCTGCAGGAGATTCTGGTGATCGAAGAAAAGCGCCAGGTCATCGAATACCAGCTCAAGGAAGAGCTCTACAACTGGCGCGCCGATGTGCGGCCCAACGTGCTGGGCAAGTTCGATGAAGCCGAAGGTGACGCCAGTGGCGGCGAATGGAGCCAGCCCAACCCCGGCAACAACTGGCTGCTGCGCGCCAACGCTGACTTGAGCCCGGCCATCATCGCCAAGGCGGTGGCCAAACGTTTGAAGAAACTGGGTGTGCCGAGCGATGTGGCCGCGCGCATGGACCAGCGGCTGAACGTGATCAACGCCGCTGAACGCGCGTTGGCCACGGTGGCCACTGGCGGTGCCGAGCGCGCGCCTTGGTTCTGCTCGGGCTGCCCGCACAACACCAGCACCAAGGTGCCCGAAGGCTCGCGCGCCATGGCCGGCATTGGCTGCCACTTCATGGCCACCTGGATGGACCGCAGCACGATCGGCTTCACGCAGATGGGCGGCGAGGGCGTGCCCTGGGTCGGGCAGGCGCCGTTCTCGAAACGCGAGCACATGTTCGCCAATCTGGGCGACGGCACCTACTACCACTCGGGCGCGTTGGCCATTCGGCAAAGCATTGCCGCGGGCGTGAACGTCACCTACAAGATTTTGTACAACGACGCTGTGGCCATGACGGGCGGGCAGCCGATCGACGGCGTGCTCACCGTGCCGCAGCTCAGCCGCGCGGTCGAAGCCGAAGGCGCGAAGCAGATCGTGGTGGTGACCGACGAGCCCGAGAAGTACAGCGCCAACGTCGGCCTGGCCCCGGGCGTGACCGTGCGCCACCGCGATGAGTTGGACGCCGTGCAGCGCGAACTGCGCGAGGTGCCGGGCTGCACGGTGCTGATCTACGACCAGACCTGTGCCACCGAAAAGCGCCGCCGCCGCAAGCGCGGCAAGATGCTGGACCCGGCCAAGCGCACCATCATCAACGAAGCGGTGTGCGAAGGCTGTGGTGACTGTTCGGTGCAGAGCAACTGCTTGAGCGTGGAGCCGGTGGAGACCGAATTCGGGCGCAAGCGGCGCATCAACCAAAGCAGTTGCAACAAAGATTTTTCCTGCTTGAAGGGCTTTTGCCCCAGCTTCGTCACCATCGAAGGCGGTGAGCTGAAAAAGCCCAAGAAAGAGGCGAAAACACAGGCCGACCCGTTCGCCTTGGGCGCGCTGCCCGAGCCCACCTTGCCGCTGGCCGAAACGGCCTGGGGCGTGGTGGTGGCCGGTGTGGGCGGCACCGGCGTCATCACCGTCGGCCAGTTGCTGGGCATGGCCGCGCACCTCGAAGGCAAGGGCGTGGTCACGCAAGACTCGGCCGGCCTGGCACAAAAAGGCGGCGCAACCTGGAGCCACATTCAAATCGCCAACCGGCCCGAAGCCATCTACACCACCAAGGTCGACACCGCCAAGGCCGACCTGGTGATCGCCTGCGACGGCATCGTTGCCGCGGGCAAGGCCACGCTGTCGATGATGCACCCCGGCCGCACCTTCGTGGCCTTGAACTCGCACGCCACGCCGACCGCGGCGTTCGTGGGCAACCCGAACTGGCAGCACCCCGAAGGCGGTTGCGAAGCCGCGCTGGCGCAAGCGGTGGGCCGCGACAAGCTCGGGCTTTTCGATGCCGACCAGGTGGCCGTGCAATTGCTGGGCGACTCGATCTACGCCAACCCGATTTTGCTGGGCTATGCCTGGCAGCGCGGCCAATTGCCCTTGTCTTATGCGGCGCTAAGGCGTGCGATGGAGTTGAACGCGGTGCAGGTGCCCAACAACCTGGCCGCGTTTGAGTGGGGCCGGCGCTGCGCGCACGACCTGGCCCAGGTGCAGGCCTTGTTCAAGGCGCAGCAGGTGATTCAATTCGTCAAGAAGCCGGGGCTGGACGAAACCATCAAGACGCGCGAACAGTTTCTGGTGGGCTACCAAGATGCCGCTTATGCCGCCACGTATCGCGCCTTCGTCGAGCGTGTGCGCGCGGCCGAGGCGCCGCTGAACAGCACGCGGCTGAGCGAAGCCGTGGCGCGCTACCTGTTCAAGCTGATGGCCTACAAAGATGAGTACGAAGTCGCCCGCCTGCACAACGACCCGGCGTTCCTGGAGCGCATTGCGGGCATGTTCGAGGGCGACTACAAAATCGTGCACCACCTGGCGCCGCCCGGCATCGCCAA
>JANMYI010000050.1:0-6536 GCA_031381955.1 Burkholderiales bacterium | reverse complement strand
GCCCGGCCGAGCCACAAGCCATAGCGCAGGCGCGCCAACGAGCGCGCAGACAGGCTGGCTTGCCGATACTCCGCGCTGTTGTTGCGCGGTTGTGCGCGCCGCCGCCCAGCACGACGATGGCCATGACCCGGCCGGCGCGGTGCTGCTGTTTGAGCCGGGCGATGTCGCTTGCATCCAGCACCTGCAGCGGTTGTGCCAGGGTACGCGCCAGTGCATCACCCAGTGTCAGGGTGCTGGTGCACCAGATGCCGGCCAGGGCCAGCACGCCAAGCCAGGCGGCACGTCGCCGGTGGCCAAAAAAAGCACCAGCAGGTCCAGCAACAAAAACGGCATGGTCGGCAGCAACAGGGCTGCCGCCACGCCCTTCCAGGCAGCAATGTCGAGTTGGTAAATGAGGTCGTTCATGGGGCGCGGCGGCCGCCATTGGGTCGGCACACCGCGTGCTGGCGCGCCAACGCAGGGCGACATAATTCCGCCGCCAGCAGTCAGCCTGGCGCCTGGCTGGGCGACTGATGCGTTCACCCAACCTTTACCGCTGGAGGCTCACTTGGCAACAGAACTCATCACCCTGGGCGGCGGCTGCTTTTGGTGCGTGGAGGCCGTGTTTGAACAGGTCGACGGCGTGCAGTCTGTCGAGTCTGGCTACAGCAACGGGCAGCTCAACAACCCAAGCTACGAGCAGGTGTGCGGCGGGCGCACGGGCCACAACGAGGTGGTGCGCGTCGCGTTCGACAACGAACGCATCAGCCTGAGCGAGATCTTGGAAATCTTCTTCCACACCCACGACCCCACCACGCTGAACTACCAGGGCAACGATGTGGGGCCGCAGTACCGCTCGGGCATCTACCTCCACAGCGAGGGCCAGCGCGACGTGGCGCAGGCCGTGTTGGCGCAAGCCCAAGCCGCGCATGGCGGGCGCGTGGTCACCGAGTTGCTGCCGCTGAGCAACTATTGGCGCGCCGAGGACTACCACCAGCACTACTTTGGCAACCACCCTGGCCAAGGCTATTGCGCCGCCGTGGTGGCACCCAAGGTGGCGAAGTTTCGCAAGACCTTTCAGTCCCGGTTGCGCGCCTGAGCCCCATGCTGCTGCTGCAAGGCCTGCGCTACCACTTCGTCAACGGGCCGGCGCTGTCCTTTGCGGATTTGGCCGTGCCGCAGGGTGCGGTCGTGCTGGTGCGCGGGCCGTCAGGCAGCGGCAAGTCAACCCTGCTGGCGCTGATGGCCGGCTTGCTGCCGCCCAGCGCCGGGCAGCTGGTGGTGGCCGGCGCCGAGCCGGCGCGCATGGGCGAGCGCGCGCGCGACGCCTGGCGTGCGGCCACGCTCGGTTTTGTGCCCCAGCGGCTGCACCTGAGCGGCGCGCTGGATGTGCAGGCCAACCTGGCGTTGCCCTATGTCGGCACCGGCGAAGCGGTAGACAAGCCACGCATTGCCGCGCTGCTGCAACGCCTGGGCCTGCACGGCTTGCAGCGCCGCCGGCCGCATGAACTCAGCCTGGGCCAGGCCCAGCGCGTCGCACTGGCGCGCGCGCTGCTGCGCCGGCCGCGGTTGATTTTGGCTGACGAGCCCAGCGCGAATCTCGACGACACCGCCTGCGCGCAAGCGGCCGCCTTGCTGTGCGAGCAGGCCAGCGAAGAGGGCGCCACGCTGGTGGTGGCCAGCCATGATGCGCGCATCGTCAGTGCCCTGGCCGGGGCCGTGACCCTGGTGCTGCCTGGGCTGAGCGCATGACGTTGCCCGGCCTGGCCTGGCGCTACCTGTGGGCGCGCCCGCTGGTGGCGGCGCTGAACCTGGTGATGCTGGCGCTGGGCGTGGCGGCGATGGTCTTCGTGAGCCTGACCAGTGAACAGATCGATGCCCACATGCGCCGCGGGCTGCAGGGCATCGATCTGGTCGTCGGCGCCAAGAGCAGCCCATTGCAGCTGATCCTGGCCGGCGTGTTCCACCTCGACGCGCCCAGCGGCAACATCCCGCTGGCAGCTTTGCAAGCGCTGCGCGACCAACCTTTGGTGGCGCGCGCCGTGCCGCTTTCACTGGGCGACAACCTGCGCGGCTTTCGCATCGTGGGCACCGAGCCGGCGTATCTGCAGGTGTATGACGCTGTCCTGCGCGAAGGGCAGTTATGGCAGGCGCCGCTGCAAGCGGTGCTGGGCGCCGAGGTGGCCACCAGCCTGCGCCTGGCCCCGGGTGCGCGCTTCAACGGCAGCCACGGTTTGAGCCAGCAGGGGCCGGCGCACGCCCAGGCGCCCTACACGGTGAGCGGCGTGCTGGCGCCCTGCGCTTGCGTGCTCGACCGGTTGGTGTTGACGAGCTTGGAGTCGGTCTGGGCGGTGCATGAGCCGGCGCATGAGTCGGCACACACGGGCGACGACAAGCATGACGACGACGAACGCAACGCGCAGCGCGAACTGAGCCTGCTGCTGGTGAGCTACCGCTCGCCCTTGGCGGCGATGAGCCTGCCGCGCTGGGTGAACGCCCAGCCCGCCTTGCAGGCCGCCGCGCCGGCGTTGGAAAGCGCGCGGCTGTTGCGCATGGTGGGGGTGGGAGTGGAGGTGCTGCGTGGCGCGGCCGGGGTGCTGCTGGCCGTGGCCGCGCTGTCGGTGTTCGTGGCGTTGACCCACGCCGTGCGCGAACGCGAGGCCGACCTGGCGATGCTGCGCATGCTCGGCGCACGCGCTGCGCGGATTGCGGCGCTGCCGTTGCTCGAGGCGCTCTGGCTGGCCGCGCTGGGATTCGTGCTGGGCCTGCTGCTGGGCCATGCCATGGTGTACGCCCTGAGCCTGGTGCTGCGCGAGCAACAGTCGCTGCCCCTGACCGCCGCCTGGTGGACGCCGACAGTGTTGCTGCTGGCCGCTGGCGTGCTGGTGCTCGCCGCGGTGGCCGCGTTGGTGCCATCATGGCGCTGTTTCCGGCTCGACGTGACCCGGCTGCTCCAGGCGCCACGTTGAGCAGCGTTCAATATGAAGGGTGTGACATGAGATTCATCGCGCATTGCCACCGTTGGTTGACGATCCTGCCGCTGGTCTGCGCCAGTGCCGCGCTGGCCCAGGCGCCTGCCGCTGAGAAACCCGCTGCTCCCATGACGCCGGGCCAGGGGCCGGGCTACCACGACCCGCGCAGCCCCTTCAAGCCGCTGCAAGAGGTTGACGGCGTGGTGTCGTGGGTCGTGCTCAGTGCGGTGACCTTGCGCAAAGAGAACAAGGCGCTGCTGCCGGTGTTCTCGAAAGACGTGCAAGCCCTGAACAACCAGGTGGTCAAGGTGCAAGGTTTCATGATGCCGTTGGAGCCGGGCGAACGGCAGAAGCACTTCTTGCTGTCGGCCGTGCCCACCAGTTGCAACTTCTGCGTGCCAGCAGGCCCGGAAGGCCTGATCGAAGTGCGCAGCAAGTTGGGCGTGAAGTACACGCTCGAACCCGTGGTGGTGCAAGGCCGCCTGGCGGTGCTGCACAACGACCCGTACGGCCTGTACTACCGCGTGGCCGACGCCAACCCCGCCAACTAGTACGCCAACCCAGAGATATCGAAACATGAAAGCGCGTCTTCGACCCGATGCCGTCGTTGCAAATGCTCGCGATACCTCCGGGTATCGCTGTGCGTTGCGCCTAGGCCTCGGACCGAATCCATCGCTTTCATCATGTTCCGATACCTCTGGGTTGGCGTACTAGTGCTTCAAGGTGCCAGGCGCTCGCGCAGCCACTGGCCCTCTTCGCGGCGGTAACGCAAGCGGTCATGCAGACGGCTCTTGCGGCCTTGCCAAAATTCCCAAACATCAGGCTGCAGCCGATATCCGCCCCAATGCGGCGGGCGCGGCGGGTTCAAGGCATGGCGCGCTGCGGCCTTCGCCGCATTGGCCACCAGCACGGCGCGTGAGGCGATGACCTGGCTTTGCGGCGAGGCCCAGGCGCCCAGGCGTGAATCGAGCGGGCGGCTGGCGTAATAAGCGTCAGACAGTTCGGGCTCGACTTTGCTCACCAGGCCCTCGATGCGCACCACGCGCTCCAACTCGACCCAGTGAAACTGCAACGCCGCGCGCGGGTTGGCCGCCAGCTCGCGGCCCTTGCGGCTGTCGTAATTCGTGTACCACACGATGCCGCGTTCATCGTGCCCCTTGATCAGCACCATGCGCGTTGACGGTGCGCCATTCGCGCCCACCGTGGCCAAGGTCATGGCATTGGGTTCCGGCAGCTGTGCATCCAGGGCCTGTTGCAGCCACAACTCGAATTGCCGCAGAGGCTGCGGCGCGGCCCTGTCTTCATCAAGCGCGCCGCGCTCATAGCTCTTGCGCAGGTTGGCAATGTCGTCACTCACGCTGGCCCCTTTGTGCAGTGCTGTGCTGTACAGAGCGCGACGTGGCTCGTCGCGTTGGAGCAAACAGTATGCCCGTCCTCATTGGAGTACCTTCGTGCTGCGCACTGCGGCACTCGCCCTTGGGGCGGCCCGGCGGTCTCATGCGCCCGCACCGTGCATCCCCTTAGGTGGAAGGACTTAAGTGAAGCTCCCACTATCGGCCGGCGGGGTGTGGGCAGATGCTGCGAAGCGTTAACTCGAACCCACCATGACGTCTCAACCCACCCTCATCGTGCTCGCCGCGGGCCACGGTGCGCGCTTTGCCGGGCCGGGGCACAAGCTGGAGCAATCGCTGGGTAGCCACAGCGTGCTGGCGACCACGCTGCGCCAGGCCTTGGCCACGCAGTTGCCGGTGCTGGTGGTCACCAACGAAGAGTTGGCGGCGCTGGCGACCAAACATGTGGCTTCACGTGACGTGCTGGTCGTCAGTTCGGTACCAGGTCGTTTCGGCATGGGCCACAGCATCGCCGCGGGCGTGGCCGCGCGGGCGCATTCAGCGGGCTGGCTGCTGCTGCCGGCCGACATGCCATTGGTGCGCCCGGCCAGCGTGCTGGCGGTGGCGGCAGCGCTGGCCGAGCACCCTGTGGTGTACGCGCAATACCGCGGCCGTCGCGGTCACCCGGTGGCTTTTGCCGCCGAGCTGTACTCCGAGCTCACCGCCTTGGCCAGCGACGAAGGCGCGCGGCGCATCGTCGCGCGCTTCCCGGCCAGCGGTGTGGAGCTCGACGACCCTGGTGTGTTGGTCGACATTGACAGCCAGGCTGACCTGGAGCGCGTGCGCGCCACCCTGGGCGCGACCTTGGGCGCGAACCTGGCCTTGGCTCACACCAAGCCGTAGCGCCGGGCCAGCGCCATCAGGCGCGCGATCTCCCGGTCATGCACCCCGTGCTGGGTCAAGGCGTGTGCGGTTTCCTTCAAGTAGTCGAGCGTCGTGCCATAACGGCCACGTGCGTGGCGCAAGATGTGCAGCATCTGCTCATCGGGCAGGCGGCCCAGGTGGCTGGCGCTGCGCCGGCTCAAGGTGAAGGCCAGGGCATGCACATCGCCGTGCGCCGTTCGCGTGCGCAGCCAGCGCGCGTCGTACACGCCGGTGGGCATTTCGCGCTGCCACAGGCGGGCCAGCTCAGCACCGGCGCGCTCGCGCGGCACGCGGTAGACCATGCCGCGGCATGAGCCTCCCGGCAACAAGGCAAACACCAGCCCGGGCTGTTCGGGCGTGCCGCGGTTCACGCGCGAGCGCATGCGCAAGGCGCGGTGCCAGCCATGCACCCAGGCGGGCCGGTGTTCGGTGAACTCGAACTCCGGGCGCCAGATCAACGAGGCATAGCCAAACACCCACAGGTCACTGCGGCCGCCCCACTCAGCGTGCGCCTGGCGCAGCAGCAGTGCCGGGTCACGCTCGCGCAGCGAGTCGTACGGTGACTCGCTCATCGGCGTGCTGCTTCACGCCGCAGGTCTTTGAAGTCTGACCGAACCGGAACCCGTCTTCGCATGCGGCGTCCTTCATGTCGATGATTGGGGGGCGAAGTGCCACTTCATCTTAGCCGCCGCGCGGCCTGGCGCGCGCCCAATCGGGCGAGCGAACGCGGTCACGCCTTGGCGGGATCAGACGCCGACGATCAGACGCCGACGATCAGACGCCGGCGATTGACCATGTAACTAAGTTACTTGATAATTCAAAAATGAGTTACCAACCTGAGCCTTCACCGCCACCCAACGCCAGCTTGAATGCCACGGTGGCGCATGTCACGGCGCGCGTGGTGGCGCGCAGCGCGGCCAGCCGTGGCGCTTACCTGTTGCGCATCGATCACTGGCTGAACCGCGCACGCGGCAGCGAGCGCCTGGGCTGCGCCAACGTGGCGCATGCCTTTGCGGCGCTGCCGGCCAACGACAAGTTGAAGGTGGTGGCGCAGCGTGCGCCGCACATCGGCATCGTCACCGCGTACAACGACATGCTCTCGGCGCATGCGCCTTATGAAGCCACGCCCGCGCTGGTGCGCGAGGTGGCGCGCGCGCAGGGCGCCACGGTGCAAGTGGCCGGCGGCGTGCCGGCCATGTGCGACGGCGTGACGCAGGGCCAGCCGGGCATGGAGCTGAGCCTGTTCTCGCGCGACACGATTGCCATGGCCACGGCCGTGGCCCTGACGCACGACGTGTTCGATGCCGTGCTGTTGCTCGGCGTGTGCGAC
>JANMYI010000018.1:0-3055 GCA_031381955.1 Burkholderiales bacterium | reverse complement strand
TGTCAGAAGCAAAACCCCAGTTGATCAGCTTGCCGAGCACTGCTTCAACGTGCGCTGCGCGGCGCTCCTGAAAGTCGAGGTAATAGGCATGCTCCCAAACGTCGATCACTAACAGCGGCTTGCAGCCATCTTGGGTGAGCGGCGTCTCGGCATTGGCGGTGTGCACCACCGCAAGTTTGCTGTCTTGCAGCACCAACCAGACCCAACCACTGCCGAAGCGGGCAGCCGCCGCAGCGGCTAACGCGCCCTTGCAGCCGTCAAGGCTATCGAAGCTGGCTTCGATCAGTGGCTTGAGCGGCAAGGGTGGCTCGCCGCCACCAGCAGGGCGCAGGCTGCGCCAGTAAAAGCGGTGGTTCCAGGCTTGAGCGGCGTTGTTGAACAGCGCAGCATGTTCGGGTTTTCCGGCCGTGTCCGTGATCACTTGTTCGAGTGACATCTCCGTGCGTGCGCTGCCGGCCAGCAACTTGTTCAGGTTGTCGATGTAGGTCTGGTGATGCTTTCCGTGGTGGTGGCTCAGTGTGAGCGAGCTGATCACCGGAGAAAGCCCGTCTAGTGCGTATGGCAAATCGGGCAAAGCATGGGGGTAGGTCGGGTGCGGGCTCATCGGGTCCTCAATAGGCGGGCAGATCCGGCTCAGCACGCACCTGCGCGCAAGCTGGCGCGTGGTGAAACGCGGTTTGCATCAAGGCAGTTGCCTGCGATGGTGATGCCGACAACAGGCGCATTCAGCTCTTCCCGAACCGGGCCTTGGCGGCAGTGATGCAAGCAGACTTGGCATCACCAGCCAGGGCGTCGCACTTCTCAGCCGCCACCTTGTAGTCGGCGTCCTTCTTGTCGGTGGCGGCGTCGGTGCGCGCCTCGGCGATGGTGCTTCCCATCTTGGCGTCGGCTTTGGCCTTGATGTGCACTGCCTTGGCTTCCTTGACGCAGACATCCTTGGCATTGCCGTTCAGGTCGTCGCACTTTTCCTTGGCCACAGCGTACGTGGCATCGGCGCGAGCCAGCATGAGTTTGTTTTGATCCTTGGGTTTACCGGTGTAGCGGTATTCCAGGTCCGCCTTCGCCACTTTCTCCCGGCCCTTGGCTTCTTCCATGCAAATGTCTTTGGCGTTTTTGGCCATGGCTGCGCAGGCCTTCTTGTCCGCCTTGTAGTCGGCGCTGGCGCGGTCTTTACCGGCCTGGTAGTCGGGTTTGGTCATGTTCGCGCCATGAGCCAGCGGCAATGCCAGCAAGGCGGCGGTGATGAACGAAAGCTTGATCGAATGGATGCGGTTCATGGTTGGCCTGCAAAGAGTTGGGAAGGGGTAGAAAAGTCTGATCGCGCACGCCGGCGCTCGATTGCGGCGGCGTCATCGTCGACAAGCTTCAACTTGATGCCAGCGAAGGAAACCTCGTCGCCAATGTTGAGCGTGGTCAGCCAGGCTGTTAGGGCAACGCCCAGCGAAGCCAGTGCAGTCACCACGGCCATCATCAAAGCAAAGGTGCTCATCGCTGACCTCTCAAATTCGTGCTGTTTCGGTGCGCCAGTGTGGCCAGGCGAAAGCTGCGCGGCCAGCAGACAGCAGCGCTTGCTGCGGTAGTAGCTGTCCTACACGCACCGCTCATTCATGACGCAAGGCTTCGATTGGATCCATGCGCCGCGCGGCGTGCCGGGAAGTTGGCGAACAGCACGCCGATGCCGGCCGAGAAGATGAACGACAGCAGGTTGATGGCGGGGTCGAACAGGTAGGGCACGTCCATCACACCCGCCCCGACGTATGACGCCGCGGTGGCGATCACGATGCCGATGACGCCGCCCAACGCGGCCAGCGCCACGGTTTCGATCAGGAACTGCAAGAGCACCTCGCTTTCAAGCGCCGATGGCCAGGCGCAGGCCGATCTCGCGCGTGCGCTCGGTGACGCTGACCAGCATGAAGTTCATGATGCCGATGCCGCCCACCAGCAGGCTCACCGCCGCCACCGCGCCCAGCAGCATGGTCATGACCTGGGTCGTGCCCGACAAGGTTTTGGCCAGTTGCTGGGTGTCCAGGATGTTGAAGTTGTCGTCATCCCCTGCCTGCAGCTTGCGCCGTTCGCGCAGCAGGCCGCGCAAGCTGGTTTTCAGGCTGGCGCTGTCGCTGCCGTCGGCCATCGACACCAGCAGCGTGTTGACGCGCTGGTTGCCGCTGACGCGCCGGCCGATGATGCACACCGCCGCGCCCGAGGTTTGCTCGCTGCCCAAGCTGGAGATCTGCATCTGCATCTGCACCGCCTGCGTGGCGCCATTGCCCAAGGTGACCATGGTGATGACGGCACTGACCCCGATCACGATGCCCAGCACGGTGAGGAACGAACGCAGCAGGTTGCGCCGAATCGAGCGCAGGGCCAGGAACAGCGTGTTCAGCAGCATCACGCCACCTGGACTGGCGCCGTGGTTGCAGCCGGCGGCGCCGGGTGCGGGTTCGGCACGTCGCTGGCGATGCGGCCGTCGACGAAGCGCACCACGCGCCGGGCGTAGGCGGCCATGTCGCTTTCATGCGCCCACGATGCCGGCGCCCGATGCGGGCGCCGCGGCGTCGGGCGCGGCGCCCGGTGAAAAACGCAGCGCGCTGTTGGGCACCAGCAGCACGTCGTTGCGCTGGTGGCCACGATGGTGGCCGTGGCCGTCATGCCCGGGCGCAGGCGCAGGTCGGCGTTGTCAACATCAAGGTGGGTCAGGTAGGTGACGACGTTTTCGGTGATGGTCGAGCCGAACGCCACGCGGGTGATGCTGGCCGGGTAGCGCCGCCCGGGGTGGGCGCTGACGGTGAAGCTGGCGGCCTGCCCGACGCTCACCTTGCCCACGTCGGCCTCGTCCACGTACACCTGCAAGCGCAGTTGCGCCAGGTCTTCGGCCACGCTGAACAGCGTCACCGCCTGCAGCGACGCGGCCACCGCGTTGCCGGGGTCAACGTTGCGCGTCAACACCACGCCATCGGTGGGGGCGCCGATCGAGGCCTTCGACTGGTTGATGCTGTCGGTGAACACCGCGGCCTGGGCCTCGGTGACGCTGGCGCGCGCGCTGGCCAGGTCAACC
>JANMYI010000010.1:0-2328 GCA_031381955.1 Burkholderiales bacterium | reverse complement strand
TTTCCGGCCGCCGCGTTGGCTCACCGCATGGGTTACATCAACCAGGCCGCGCCAACACTGCACGAGCGTCGCCCGCTGGCTGATTTGTGGGCACGCCGCCCGCCGCTGCTCAGTGAAAGCACGAGCTTCGACCCGAATCGCGACGCCGCCGGCGCGGCATCACGCAACCGTGACGTCGGCGCTTTGACGTTTGACACTTTTCTAGCCGGCCCCGTGCTGGTGGCGTTTGCGGCCGACGCTGGGCCGGCCAATGCGCCTCGCCCGGCCACGCCGCCAGCCGGGCGCAGCGTGGCGGCCCCGGCCCAGGTTGTGCTGGATGCGGCCAAGGCGCTGGCCAAGATCGACACACCCTTCGTGCAAGGCGTGGCGGCGCACTTCGACGCCACCACCCTGCACACGCTCAGCACCAGTGCCTACCAGTCGGCCAACAGCTATGGCGCCGTGATGACGGTGTCGATGGACGGCCGGCCCCTGGCCAGTTCACGCAAGGTGCTGGTGCAGTTCGCCACGCGCAGCCGGCCCACGGGGTGGAAGCAAGAGGCTGCCACCTTGAGCGTTGAAGGCCAGGGCGCGCAGCCAGGCTTCGAGCTGAAGGACTTTGGCCGTGCGCCGTGGCAGGTTGAGGCCGCACAGTTGCTGGTGCGGCTGAACAACCCCGGCCTGCGCGAAGCCACGGTGCTCGACATGAACGGCATGGCCGTGGGCACGGTGGCGCTGCGCAAACATGCGCAAGGCGTTGAGTTCGATTTCCCGCCGCAGACGATGTACGTGCTGCTGCGCTGACCACGGCCCGCCATGAACACCATCTCTGCCACCGAACCCGACTGGTCACGTGAAGCCAAACCGCTGCTTCAATGGGACCCGGCGCGTTCGCTGTTGGCCAGCATCCGCGCCTACCAACTTGCCCAACACCAGCGCTCGCCGCTGGCCGCACTGCAACGCCGCTGGGCCAGCCTGCGGCACCGTTTCTGGCAGGCCGTTACGGGCGCAGACATCCCCATCAGCACGTGCATCGGCGGCGGCTTGTTGCTGCCGCATCCCAACGGCATCGTCATCCACTCGGGCAGTGTGATTGGCCCGAACTGCCTGATCTTCCAACAAGTGACCCTGGGCACCAACGGCGCCGGGCCGCCCTCAGTGGGGGGGCATGTGGACATTGGCGCAGGCGCCAAGATCCTGGGCGAAATTCACCTGGGTGATCACGCCAAGGTGGGCGCCAACGCGGTCGTCATGATCGACGTGCCCGCAGGTGCCACGGCGGTAGGCATTCCGGCGCGGGTCGTCACCGCACCAAGCGCGACTTAGCCCTACACCAGCACGCGCTCGATGCCCCCCGCATTGGCCCGCGCCACGTACTCGGGCAACCACTGCTCGCCCAGGATCTGCCGCGCCATTTCAACCACGATGTAGTCGGCTTCAAGCAAGCCGCTTTGCAGGTCGCCGCCATAGCGCGACAAGCCTTGCAGGCAACTCGGGCACGAAGTGAGGATCTTGATGTTGGCCCCCGCCGCCACGGCACCGCCGGCGCGCAAGGCGGCTTCATCGCGCTGCAATTCCTCTTCCTTGCGAAAGCGCACCTGCGTGGCGATATCAGGCCGCGTCACGCCCAGCGTGCCGCTCTCGCCGCAGCAGCGCTTGCTTTCCAGCACGCCCGGGCCCACCAATGCCTTCACCGTCTTCAGCGGCTCTTGCAGCTTCATCGGGCTGTGGCAGGGGTCGTGGTACAGGTAGGCGCCGGCGCCGCCCAGCACGATGCCTTTTTCAAGCAGGTATTCGTGGATGTCGATGATGCGGCAGCCGGGGAAGATGTCTTCGAACTTGTAGCCCTGCAGTTGGTCGTAGCAGGTGCCGCAGCTCACCACCACGGTCTTGATGTCCAGGTAGTTCAGCGTGTTGGCCACGCGGTGGAACAGCACGCGGTTGTCGGTGATGATCTTCTCGGCCTTGTCGAACTGGCCCGAGCCGCGCTGCGGGTAGCCGCACCACAGGTAGCCCGGCGGCAACACGGTCTGCACCCCGGCATGCCAGAGCATGGCCTGCGTGGCCAGGCCGACCTGGCTGAACAAGCGCTCCGAGCCACAGCCCGGAAAGTAGAACACCGCTTCAGCCTCGGCCGTGCTGCGCGCCGGGTCGCGGATGATGGGCACGTAGTCTTTGTCTTCAATGTCGAGCAAGGCGCGCGCAGTCTTCTTCGGCAGGCCACCCGGCAGCTTCTTGTTAACGAAATGAATCACTTGCTCTTTGATCGGAGCCACCCCCACGCTGGCCGGCGGCGCGGCGGTTTGCTTGCGCGCGGCCAGCTTCAGCACGTCGTGCGCCAGGCGCTGC
>JANMYI010000805.1:0-9157 GCA_031381955.1 Burkholderiales bacterium | reverse complement strand
GCCGGCCTGGCGCCGTTGGCCGAAGCGCTGCTGGCCAACCCGCAGCAAGTGCCGCTGGAAGAAGCGGTTAAATTCATTAACCCCGAAGGCGGCTTTGCCGATGCCAGCGCCGTGCTCGATGGTGTGCGTGACCTGCTGGCCGAGGCCTGGGCCGAAGACCCCGCGCTGGTGAGCAGCCTGCGGGAATGGCTCTGGGCGCAAGCGCAGTTCGTGTCACGCAAGGTGGCTGGGCAGGACGAGAACGCCGCCGAGGTGGCCAAGTTTCGCGATTACTTTGACTATGCAGAGCCGATCAACAAGGTGCCTTCGCACCGCGCGCTGGCCGTGTTTCGTGGCCGCAGCCTGCAAATGCTGGATGCCAGCCTGGGCCTGGGCGAACCGCCACCGCCCGGCCAGCCCACGCCGGCCGAGGGGCGCATTGCGTTGCACATCGGCTGGGCCCATCGCGGCCGGCCGGCGGATGATTTGTTGCGCAAGTGCGTGGCCTGGGCCTGGCGCGTGAAGTTGTCGCTGAGCCTGGAGCGTGACCTGTTCGCGCGCCTGCGTGAAGGCGCTGAAACCGTGGCCATCAAGGTCTTTGCCGACAACCTGCGCGACCTGCTGCTGGCCGCGCCCGCCGCCCGGCGCGTGGTGATGGGGTTGGACCCGGGCATCCGCACCGGCGTGAAGGTGGCGGTGGTTAGTGCCACGGGCAAGGTGCTGGCCACCAGCACGGTGTTCCCCAATGAGCCGAGGCGCGATTGGGCAGGCGCCTTGCATGAACTGGCGCGGCTGGCGCAGGCGCATGGCGTGGACCTGGTGGCCATCGGCAACGGCACGGCCAGCCGCGAAACAGATCAGTTGGCCGCCGATCTCATCCAACGCATCGCGCAGCTTCAACCTGAACAGCGCATTGAAAAAGTGGTGGTCAGCGAAGCCGGCGCCTCGGTCTATTCAGCCAGTGAAGTGGCCAGCAACGAGCTGCCCGATCTCGACGTGAGCCTGCGCGGCGCGGTGAGCATCGCCCGGCGCGTGCAAGACCCGCTGGCCGAGCTGGTGAAGATCGACCCGCGCAGCATCGGCGTGGGCCAGTACCAGCATGACGTGAACCAGGCCGCCATGGCGCGCTGCCTCGACGCCGTGGTGGAAGACTGCGTCAACGGCGTGGGCGTTGACTTGAACACGGCTTCAGTGCCGCTGCTGGCCCGCGTGTCGGGCCTGAGCGCCACGGTGGCCGGCAGCATCGTGCGCTGGCGCGATGTGCAGGGGCGTTTTCGTTCGCGCAAGCAGTTGCGCGAAGTGGCCGGCCTGGGGCCACGCACCTTCGAGCAGGCCGCGGGCTTCTTGCGCATTAACGATGGCGATGACCCGCTCGATACCACCGGCGTGCACCCCGAAACCTACCCCGTGGTGCAAAAACTGCTGGCCGCCACGGGCCGGCCGGTGGCCGAGCTGATGGGCCGCAGTGACGTGCTGAAGGCGCTCAAGCCCGAGCAGTTTGCCGATGCGCGCTTTGGTGCCATCACCGTCAAGGACATCCTGGCCGAGCTTGAAAAACCCGGGCGCGACCCGCGGCCAGACTTCAAGGTGGCGCGCTTCAACGACGGCGTGAGCGAACTGAAGCACTTGCAACCCGGCATGCTGCTTGAAGGCACGGTGACCAACGTGGCCCAGTTCGGCGCCTTCGTCGACCTGGGCGTGCACCAGGACGGCCTGGTGCATGTGAGCCAATTGAGCAACCGTTTCGTGAACGATGCGCGCGAAGTGGTGAAGACGGGTTTGATCGTCAAGGTGCGGGTGCTGGAAGTTGATCTCGCGCGCAAGCGCATCGCGCTGAGCATGAAGCTTGATGCCCCCGCGCAGCAGGCCGCGCCGGGCAACGCCTTCACACCAGCCGGGCGCGGTGAGCGCGCTGCGGCGCGCGGGCCGGCGCCGGCCGCGCCAGCGGGCGCGCTGGCAGCGGCGTTTGCCAAGTTGCAGCGCAAGACGTGAGCAGCCGGCGATGAAGCTGATTGCGGAGATCGTTGCCGGCGCGCCTGAGACGGCGGCCTTGCGGCGTGAATTGCATGCCTGGCCGGAACTTGGTTTCGAGGAGCAGCGCAGCTCAGACCTGGTGGCTGCGCGCCTGGCGCAATGGGGCATTGAAGTGCACCGCGGCCTGGCCAAGACCGGCGTTGTCGGCATCGTGCACGGCCGCGACGGTGGGCGCAGTGGCCGCGCCGTGGGCCTGCGCGCCGACCTGGACGCGCTGCCCATTCAAGAGGCCAACCAGTTTGCGCACGCCAGCCGCCACGCCGGCACCATGCACGCCTGCGGGCACGACGGCCACACCGCCATGCTGCTCGGCGCGGCGCAGCACCTGGCCGCGACGCGCGCGTTTGATGGCACGGTGTTCCTGATCTTCCAGCCCGCCGAGGAAGGCCGCGGCGGGGCGCGTGCGATGGTGGAGGAAGGCTTGCTTCAGCGCTTCCCGATGGAAGCCGTGTTCGGCATGCACAACTGGCCGGGCATGGCAGTGGGCGAGATGGCGGTGAGTGCCGGGCCGGTGATGGCTGCGGCCAATACCTTTCACATCACCGTGCGTGGCCGCGGCAGCCACGCCGCGCTACCGCACCTGGGCACGGACCCGATGCCGGTGGCCTGCCAATTGGTGCTGGCCCTGCAGACCATCATCAGCCGCAATGTGCGGCCGATCGACGCTGCGGTGTTGACCGTGGCCTGCATCCACGGCGGCGAAGCCACCAACGTGGTGCCTGACCAGGCCGTGATCGAAGGCACGGTGCGCTGCTTTCGCGCTGAAGTGCTCGACTTGATCGAACGGCGCATGGGCCAGATCGCGCGCCACACTTGCGCCGCGTTCGACGCCGAGTGCGACTTCGAGTTCAAGCGCATGGCCCCGGCGGTGGTGAACCATGCGCGCGAAGCGGCTTTTGCGGCCGGGGTGATGGCCAGCATCGTCGGGCCCGAACGGGTGCTTGTGCAAGAGCCCTCCATGCCATCGGAAGACTTCGCCTTCATGTTGATGGCCAAGGCCGGCGCCTATGCCTTCATCGGCAACGGCGAAGGCGCGCACCGCGCATCGGGCCATGGCGAAGGGCCGTGCATGCTGCACAACCCGAGCTACGACTTCAACGACGCGCTGCTGCCGTTGGGCGCCACTTACTGGGTGCGGCTGGCTGAAGGCTGGCTGGCGGCGGCGCTCGCGTAATCAAGCGCTTGCAGCTCGATGGGCCCGCCAAGCGGCGCGCGCCGGGCCGCGCCTGCTGGAGTGGGGCGCGCAGGGCTGCAACCCGCGCTTCATCGTCACCAACCTCGATGGCCACGCGCAGGCGCTGTACGACGAGCTGTACTGCCAGCGGGGCGAGGCGGAGAACCGCATCAAGGAGGCGCAGGTCGGCCTCTTCGCCACGCGCACGAGTTGCCACGTGCTGCGCAGCAACCAGCTGCGCATGCTGCTGGCCGCACTGGGCTACGTGCTCATCGAACGGCTGCGCGCGCTGGCCTTGCAGGGCACGGCGTTGGCGTCGGCCCAAGTCGATACCTTGCGCATCAAGCTGCTCAAGGTCGCTGCGGTGGTCACGCGCAACACGCGGCGCATCCGGCTGTACCTGGCCTCGCACTGGCCCAGCGCGGAGATCTTCGCCCACGCCATGAGTCAGTTGCGCTCACCCTGAACTTCATACAGCGCCTGGCCCGCGCGTTGACACCAAAATGACCCGCAATCCAAGCCGGGGTGGGGGTTCTTGCGCGCGGATCACCACGCAATCGACCTCGCAGCTCATGCGTTGTCCGACTCAGCACTCGTCGAGCCCTGAAACCGGCCACAACACGGCCTTCAACTCGTACAGTGGTCGCTGCGTGAAATATCCGGGTTAGCGTGGCTGAGCGCCACCGGCCGCAATGGGCTCGCTGCGCTCAACGAAGGCGTGGCTGCGCTGGTCGCTTGCCATCGGGTGCGCCCGGCTCAAGACTGGTTGGCGCCGCCGGCGGCGTAGTCAAGCGCTTGCAGCTCGATGGGCGTGCCATGTGGCGTGCGCCGCGCGGCGTGGTCCCAGGCCTGGGCATGGCACTGCAATGCATCGGCTGCGGCCACGCCCTTGGCGGCGAGCAAGTCTTCCAGCGCGGCCAACCAGTGTTGGTAGTAGGTGTCGCCATGGTCGGGGTCGCCTGCGGCTTGCGCTTGCTTGATGCGCGCTGCCAACGCTGCGGCCCATTCGGGCCAGGTGAACAAGCCACGCTCGTGCAGCGCCAACGCCATGGCGAAGGCCTGGGCTTGCCAGGGTTCGCTGAAGTGCTGTGGTGCGGGGCTGAAGTCGGGCGTCATGCAGGTTCAAGGTAGGGTTCCCAGGCGTCGATGCTGACTTGCTGGGTGGCAGCACCACCAAACAAGGCGGTGCCATCGAAGACCACCGTGTACAGCCACTGCGGCTGTTCGCCGAGGCCTTGCGCATGTGCATCGGCAAACACATGGGCGCCCAGCACGCGCTCGACGCGGCCCGGCTTGCCGCGGGCATAAGCCGGCAAACGAGTGTGGTGATTTGAAACGTTAGCGTGGGTGCGCACCGCATCGCCCAGGCTGAAGCGTGCCGGCGTGGTGGCCGGGCGTTGCGTGGCCGAGCCGCGGGCCAGTGTGGCCGCCACGTCGGTGGCGAGCAGCTTGCGCGGCAGCGTGCGCGGCGGCGCTTGTGAATGGCCTTGCGCCAGTTCATCTGTGCTGGCCAGGTTGTGTTGCACGATCAGCCGTTCCAGCGCCGTGAGCCAGATTTCGTAGTAAGTCATGCCTGCATAGGCGGGCGAGGTTTCGCGCGCGCTGCGGCTCATGTCGATGTTCCACATGCCCGTGGCGCCCATGGCCAGCGTGAGCGCCAGCGCGCCGGGCTCCCAGGCCGCATGGAACAGCTCGCCTTCGGCTTCGGGTAGCACCGCAGCGCTGCTGGGCTGGCCGCCCAGATCGGCATGGCTGGTGTAGCTCATTGCGGCGCTTGCGGCAAACCCGTGCCGATCATTGAATCGCGCGTGACCCACATGGCCAGTTCGTTTTCGCTCAAGCCCTGCGCAGCGGCCGGGCGCATGGGGATCACCAGGTAGCGCACTTCAGCAGTGGAATCCACCACACGTACTTGCACGCTTGTCGGCAGGGTGACGCCGAAATCCGCCAACACCGCCAGTGGCTCGCGCACCACGCGCGAGCGGTAGGGCGCGCTCTTGTACCAAGTGGGCGGCAGGCCCAGTACCGGCCAGGGGTAGCAACTGCACAGCGTGCACACCACCAGGTGGTGCAGGGCGGGTGTGTTGAACAGCGCCACCATGTGCTCGCCCTGGCGCCCGCCGTAGCCCAGGGCGGCAATGGCGGCGGTGGCGTCCGTGGCCAGCCAGGCCGCATAAGTTGGGTCAGCCCAGGCGCGCGCCACCACGCGCGCGCCGTTGCGCGGGCCGATGCGGGTTTGGTAGGTCTGCACCAGTTCGTCGAGCGCGGCGGGGTCGATGTAGCCCTTTTCGGTGAGCAGGGTTTGCAAGGCCCGCACGCGCAACTCCATGGGGCCGAGTTCGCTGTGATCGCCGTGGCCGTGGTCGTGATCGTGATCGTGATCGTGGTCATGCATGGCTCATCGTAGCTGCATCCAATTTGCCCGGTGGCACGTAAGAGCAAGTCAGACCCCGATGGCGCCGCGTCGGGCTCAAGCACTTCGAAGCCACCTTGATGGCGCGCCCACAACCTTTGAACCAAGCACCGAGGAAGCCATGTCACGCACTCCATCGCCGTTGTCATCGCGCCGCCTGCGTTTTCTGCCCATTGCCGCGGCCTTGCTGGCCACGGCCGCCGCTGTGGCCACGCTGCCCACCGAGTCCGGCAGCGATCGCATGGCACCGTTCACCATTGATGCACCCAAGCAGCCGCTCAGCGATGCGGCTTCCGGCCTCAACCACCGCGGATGAGCGCAGCCTGGCCAACCGCCGCTGCTGCGCGCCCGTGCATGGCACTGCTGCCGAGTGGCGCATTAGACTTGGCGGCAACATGAAAACCTGGTTCCTGTGCATCACCGTGTTTTGCGCCATGTTCGGCGGCGTGTCGGCGGCCGGCGCCAGGCCGCTGGTGCCGGCCAGCGACGACCAGGTGCTCGTCCGCCTGGGCCCAAAAGTGCTGCCAAAAGGAGCGCAGGCGACACCGCAGCAGGCGGTCGCGCAAGCCCAGACTTTGCTCGAGCAGGCGCGCCGCGACGCCGACCCGCGCCCGGCCGGGCTGGCCTTGGGCCTGCTGGCGCCCTGGAGCGACGATGCGAAGGCGCCAGCAGAGGTGGTGGTGATGCGCGCCACGCTGCAGCAACACCTGCACCGCTTTGATCAAGCCTTGGCAGCGTTGCAAAGCCTGGTCGAGCGCGACCGCCAGCAGCCTCAGGCCTGGCTCACGCTGGCCACTTTGCACCGCCTGCAAGGGCGCTATGCGCAGTCTGACCTGGCCTGCCAGGCCTTGCTGAGCATCGGGCAACAGCTTTACGGCCAGGCCTGCCAGGCCGAGAACATCAGCCTGCGTGGTGACGGCGCACGGGCCCGCGCCATGTTCGAAGCGCTGCTGGCCCAAACCACGCAGGCGCCCACGCGGGCCTGGTTGCACGCCAGCCTGGCCGAATTGCATGGCCGCAGTGGCCAGCCCGCATTGGCCGAAGCAGCCTGGCGCGCAGCCCTGAGCGCGGCGCCAGATGGTTATGCCAGCTTGGGCCTGGCCGATGCGCTGATTGCCCAAGCGCGAATGCCGCAAGCGCTGCAAGTGCTGCGCGACCAGCCGGCCAGCGACGCCGTGCTGCTGCGCCGCCACCAGGCAGGTGACGCCCAGGCCGGCGCGGAACTGCGCCAGCGCCAGGCGGGGGCGGATTTGCAGGCCGGTGCGGCGGCGGGGCATGCGCGCGAGTTGTCGCTTTATGCGCTTCACGTGCAAGGTGATGCGGCCGCGGCGGTGGCCTTGGCCCGCATCAACCTGCGCACCCAGCGCGAACCCATCGACTTGCTGCTGCTGGCGCAGGCGGCGCGCGGTGCCGGCGACCGCGCCGCCTTGGATGAAAGCCTGCGCCTGGCGCGAGAAATGGGCCTGCACGATGAACGCCTTCAGGCATTGCGTTAGCGCGCTCGTTCTGCTGGCCTGTGTGCTGCCGGCGGTCGCGCACAAATCCAGCGAAGCCTACTTGACGCTGGATGCCGGTGCGCAAAACCTGGCTGTGCGCTTTGACATCGCCCTGCGTGACCTCGACGCCGCGCTGGACCTCGACACTGATGGCGACCGCGCCCTGACCGTGGCCGAGGTGCGCAACGCCTGGCCGCGCATCGACGCCCTGGCGCTGGGCGCACTCAGCGTGGCCGGTTGCCAACTGGGCGTGACCGGGCATGCCTTTGAAGAGCGCAGTGATGGCTTGTACGCCGTGCTGCAACTGGCCGCGCCTTGTATGTTCAACCCGGCAACGCCGCTGCGCTACAGCTTGTTTGCCATGCTGGACCCCACCCACCGCGGCGTGGCACGCATCAACCATGCTGACGGCGCCACCACGGTGCTGGTGCTCGACCCGGGCGCGGCGGTTGCGGCGGCGTCGAACGCCAGCGGCAGCACCGCAACGCCTTCGTTGTGGCTGGAAGGCGTGCGCCACATCATCACCGGCTACGACCACCTGCTGTTCCTGCTGTGCCTGTTGTTGCCGGCGGTCTTGCAACGCAACGCTTCGGGCTGGCAGCCGGTGGCGACATGGCGTGCTGCGCTGCTGCCGGTGTTGGGCATCGTGACGCTGTTCACGCTGGCGCATTCGCTCACGCTGGGCCTGGCCGCCAGCGGCCTGGTGCAGTTGAGCCCGGCATTCATCGAGCCGGCCATCGCCGCCACGATTGCGGTGGCGGCGTTGGACAACATCTGGCCCTTTCTAGGCCGCTGGCGCGCCGCCGTGACGTTCGGCTTCGGCCTGATCCATGGCTTTGGTTTTGCAGGTGCGCTGGGTGAGCTTGAACTGCACGGCTGGGCCTTTGCCTCGGCCCTGTTTCGATTCAACCTGGGGCTGGAATCCGGCCAGGTGGCGGCGGTGTTGGTGGTGGTGCCGCTGCTGTGGCTGCTGCGCCGGCGTGCTGCCTACGTGCCAGCGGTGCTGCACGGTGGTTCAGGGCTGGCCGCCGGCATGGCCGCCATCTGGATGGTGCAGCGGCTGTGATGGGCAGTGAGGCTGCCCTACAATCGCGGCCACTTTCAATCAACAAGGGCGGGAAAGGCATCATGGTTATGACACCGCGAACTACGAGCACCCACATGGTTGCCATGCGGCTGCGCGGTCACGACTGAGTCCTTTCACCCTCACTCCAAAGCGCGGTCATCCACCGCGCTTTTTTGTTTTCAAGGCTGTTCACATGATCACGATCACATTGCCCGACGGTTCCCGGCGCGAGTTCGCCACGCCGCCCACGGTGGCCGAGGTGGCCCAGGCCATTGGCCCGGGCCTGGCCAAGTCGGCCCTGGCCGGACAGCTTGGCACGGGCGAGCAGGCACGGGTGGTTGACCTGAGCCACCGCATCGAACGCGATGAAGCTGTGGCCATCGTCACCGAAAAGTCGCCTGCGGGGCTCGACGTGTTGCGCCACTCCACGGCGCACCTGTTGGCTTATGCAGTGAAGAGTTTGTTCCCCGACGCGCAGGTGACGATCGGCCCGGTGATCGAGAACGGCTTCTTCTACGACTTTGCATACAAGCGTCCGTTCACGCCCGAAGACTTGGCGGCGATCGAATCCAAGATGCAAGAGCTGGCCAGGCTTGACGAGCCCGTGCAGCGTCGCGTGCTGCCGCGCGTCGAAGCCGTGGCTTATTTCAAAGGTTTGGGTGAGCACTACAAGGCCGAGATCATTGCCAGCATCCCGGCCAATGAAGACGTCTCGCTGTACCGCGAGGGCGCCTTCGAAGACCTGTGCCGCGGCCCGCACGTGCCCAGCACGGGCAAGCTCAAGCACTTCAAGCTCATGAAGCTGGCCGGGGCCTATTGGCGTGGTGACCATCGCAACGAGATGCTGCAACGCATCTACGGCACGGCTTGGGGCAGCAAGGATGAATTGGCCCAGTATCTGCACATGCTGGAAGAGGCCGAGAAGCGCGACCACCGCAGACTAGGCCGCGAGCTCGACCTGTTCCACATCGACGAGCACGCGCCGGGCCTCGTCT
>JANMYI010000802.1:0-2925 GCA_031381955.1 Burkholderiales bacterium | reverse complement strand
TGAGCATGCCGGCCTTGAGCGGGTCGCTGTCAAAGGCCTCGGCCATGCGCGGCGTGTTGGCGGCGTCGACCCACCAGGTGGTGTCTTTCATGCCCAGCGGGTCGAACAGCAGCTCCTTGAGCACGGCGTCGAGTGGGCGTTTTGTCACACGCTCAATGACCAGGCCGACCAGGTCGGTGGCGATCGAGTACTCCCACATCGTGCCCGGCTGCTGCGACAGCGGTATCTGCCCCAGGTTGGTCAGCATCACCTCAGTGGTGATGTCCACCTCGCGCGCTTCGATGTTCAGGTCTTCGTAGAGCTTCTTGATGCGCGGCGAGCGCGTGGCGCCGCCATACACGAAGCCACCCGTGTGGCGCAGGATGTCTTGCATCCAGACCGGCCGCGCCAAGGGCACGTCGCCCGCGGGCGTTTCCACCTTCAGGTCTTTCAGTTCCGGCAGCCACAGCGTGATCGGGTCGTTGAGCTTGAGCTTGCCTTGTTCGACCAACATCATCGCCGCCGTTGCAACGATCGGTTTGGTCATCGAGGCCAGGCGGAACAGGCTGTCTTTTTGCAGCGGCTTGGACTTGGCGGTGTCGAGAAAACCGTGCGCTTCGAAGTGCACGGTCTTGCCGTTGCGCGCGATCAAGGTCACGGCGCCCGGGATGGCGCCGGCGTTGACCTGCTCCATCACGGCCGGGCCAATGCGCGCCATGCGCGAAGGCGAGAAGCCTTCGACAACATTCTCGGTTTGCGCCAACGCGGCGGTGCTCAGGCACAGGGCGGCCAGGCTGAGGCTCGCCGCGCGGGCTGAACGGGCGCCGCGTGTGCGCATGAAGCGGGTGGTTGCCAACATGAAGTCTCCTTGATGAACGCTGCCGTCGCATGCAGCAGGTTGCTGCCTGGTGCGCGACTGTAGTGCCCGGCGCGACGCCCGCCCTTGCGTCAAATCGTGATGCCGATCTTGCCGAAGTGCTGGCCCGACACCTGGCGCTGGAACGCCGCGCCGAGTTTTTCCAGCGGGAAGCTACCGTCCAGCACCGGGCGCAGGCTGGGCTGCGCAAAGTTATTTCCAAGGTTAGCTTCGATGGCGCACACCATGGCCAGTTGCTGCACGCGGCTGCCCACCGTCACCCCCTGCAAGCGAATCTGGTTGGCCATGATGCGCACCGTGGACACATTGCCCGCGGTGCCGGCCAGCACGCCGATCATCGCAATGTGCCCGCCCATGCGGCAGGCGGTGATGGACTGGCCCAGCGTGTCGGCGCCGCCGATCTCCACCACATGATCGACCCCGCGCCCGCCGGTGACGGCCTTGGCCGCGCTGCCCCATTTGGGCTGGCTCTTGTAGTTGATGACATGGTCAGCGCCGAGCGCGCGCAGGCGCTGCAATTTTTCGTCTGACGACGAGGTGGCAATGACCACCGCGCCGGCCGCCTTGGCGAATTGCAGCGCGAAGATCGACACGCCGCCAGTGCCCTGCACCAGCACCACATCACCCGGCTTGAGCGGGCCGTCAGCCACCAGCGCGCGCCAGGCGGTCAGGCCGGCGCAAGGCAGGGTGGCGGCTTCCAGGTGGCTCAGGCCGGCCGGCGCGCGCGTCAGCGCCATGGCCGGCACGGTGGCCACTTCGCAGGCATAACCATCGAGATGATCACCGGGCACGCTGGCCGCGCGCTCGGGCGTGAGCTCGCCGTCGTGCCAGTGGTGGAAGAAGGTGCCCATCACCGCGTCGCCCACCTTGAAGGTGTTCGAGGCATCGGTCAGGGCGCCCGCCACAAGCGGCCCCACGGCCAGCACCTCGCCCGCGCCATCAGACATGGGAATGCGCCCCGGCGCCGTCGGGATGCCGCCATTCACCACCAGCAGGTCGTGGTAGTTCAGTGAACTGGCGCGCACCCGCAGCTGCACCTCGCCCGGGCCGGGCGCACGCGGCTCGGCCTGGCCCAGGGTGAGTTGATCAATGCCGGCCGGTTGGCCCACTCGCATCACTCGCATGGTTCTTCCTTCACTCGTTGTAGTCCGTCTGGCGGCGCGCGCTTCAAACACCCACCACGGTGACGCCGCCGTCCGCCATCCACAGCGCACCGGTGACGTAACTGCTTTGGCTCGAAGCGAGGAACGCCACCACGTTGGCGATCTCAACCGGCTCGCCAAAGCGGCCCAGCGGCGTGAGGCGCTGGCGCTGCGCCAGGGTGGCGGCATCGAAGTTGGCCAGCGCGGCCGGGGTGGCGATGGTGCCCGGCGCCACGGCGTTGACGCGGATGCCATGGCGCGCCAGTTCGGCCGCCGCCGCGCGCGTGTAGCCCGCCACGCCGGCCTTGAGCGCGCAGTACACGCTGGAATTTTCAAACGTCTGCACCGCCGCGGCCGAGCTGATGTTGATGATGGCGCCGCCGCCGCGCCGCTGCATCTGCGCGGCCGCGGCCTGGGTGGCCCAGACGATGCCTTTCAGCCCCACGCCGAGAATGCGATCCACCGTCTCTTCGTCGCTGGCCTCGATGGACTGGTAGCGCACCCACACGGCGTTGTTGACCAGCACCGAAATGGGCGCACCGAGCTCAGCCTCGATGCGCGCGAAGGTCTCGTGCACCGCGCTGCGCTGGCCCACGTCGACCACGAAAGGGCTCACGTCCAGCCCGGCGGCGCGCATCTCGGCCGCGGCCTCGGCCGTGCGGTGCGGGCTCACGTCGACGCAGGCCACGCGGGCGCCGTCGCGCGCCAGCCGCTCGGCAATCGCCCGGCCGATGCCGCGCGCCGCGCCGGTGACCACGGCCACCTGGCCGGCCAGGTTGTTTGGATGGTTGCTCATGTTGGTGCCCCGCGTCGAATTTGCCGCAGTGATCTGCAACAGGGCTTGAACGGTAACGGCAAACGGGTGACCGTGAATGGTCTGAAGCGCGATTCGCAGCCCAGCGTGCCGGGCCTGGAACTGGCCCATGG
>JANMYI010000797.1:0-3795 GCA_031381955.1 Burkholderiales bacterium | reverse complement strand
GCAGCCCGACTCGCCCACCAAGGCGAATGTTTGCCCGCGCTCTATCGCCAGCGACAGGCCATCGATGGCCTTGACGATGCCGGCATCGGCATCGAGTTCTACCTTGAGTTCGTCGATTCGCAGCATGGTCAGTCCTGCGCTGGGCGAATGGGCAGCCAGCGCAGGCGGGCGCGTTGGGTGTCGATCGCATCGGCCCACCCCGGCGCCAGGTTCATGTCGATGATGAACTTCACACCGCGGCCAGAGGGATGTCGCGTTCCTCGGCGCGCCAGGCCGCATAGCGCAGCGCCTGTAGGACGTCTGCGCGCTCCAGATACGGGTAGTCGGCGAGCAACTCCTCGATGCTGCGGCCAGCGCCGACTTGCCCAACCAGCATGCCCACGGTCACCCGCAGCCACGAACGCAAGGCCGGCCGGCCATCCGTTGCGGGTCATGTGTGATGCGATCAAAGTCCTTCATCGGTTCCTCCCCATTCAGGTTCGGGCAATCACTTTGCCAGCCCAGCGCGGCCGCAAGGCCCGCGAGCGCGGGTCGAAGGCGTCGCGCACGCCATCGGCAAACAAATTGGCGGCCAGCACCATGGTGACCATGAAGCCGAAGGCCGCGGCGAACGACCACCACACGACCGGGTCGCGGCTCATCTCGCTGCGCGCCAGGTTGATCATGCCGCCGAAGCTGTTCATCGAAGGATCCACCCCCACGCCCACATAGGTGAGCACGGCTTCATAGAGGATCAGGTCTGAAAAGCTCAGCACCGTGGTGATGAGCACCAGGTGCATCAGGTTGGGCAGGATGTGGCGCTGCATGATGCGCGCATCGCTCACGCCGAAGGCCTGTGCGGCCTGCACGTAATCAAGCTCGCGCAGTTTCATGGTTTCGCCGCGCACCAGGCGGCACAAAGTTGCCCAACCCGTTAACCCGAGGATCACGCAGAGCAAGAACACCTTGATGTCCGAGCGCTCGCTGCCGGTTTCAAACAGCTCCGGGTGCTTGTCCAAGAAGACCTGCATGATCAGCACGCACGCGGCAATGAGCAGCACATTCGGCACCGAACTCAGCGTGGTGTACAGATACTGGATCACCTCGTCCACCCAGCCGCGGAAGTAGCCCGCCAGCACACCCAGCACCACCGCAAAAGGCAGCGTGGCCACCGTGGCCAGGGTGCCGATGACGAAGGCCGTGCGCACGCTCTTCAAGGCTTGGTAGAACACGTCGTTGCCGGTTCGATCCGTGCCCAGCACGTGGTAATGGCCCATCAAGGCCCAGGCCGGGCCGGCGAGCATGCCGATGGCCAACACCGTGAGCGTGGCCGCGCGCAGCGGCAGGTGCGAGGTGTCGGCCACGATGGCGCGCAAGGCACCAGCCAAGCCGCCATGCGAACGCCGCACCAGCCAAGCCAGGCCCAGCACCAGCACGCTGGCCACCGCCAAGCCGCCCAGCACGCCCAGCGCGGCGCGGCGCAGCACATCGCCGCGGTGCTGCGTGGCCGGGTCTTGCAGGTGGGCGCCGCCGAACTTCAAACGCGGGTAGTCACGCACGCTCACGCCGTTGCGTTCGATGCTGTCCTTGTTGAAGGCGGCGGCGGCCAGCGGCGCGGAGTAGCCGGTTTCGCGCATCTTGATTTGCCGCTCCAGCACCCAGTCCAACAGCGACTCGGTGGTGGTGGCATAGAACTGCTGCGCACCCGGAGCGGTGGGCAAGGCGCGGCGAAAGTGAACGCTATCGAGTGCCGTGATGAGCGCAAACGCCGCCAGCAAGATGCCCGCGCACAGCGCCGGCGCGTCGCGCAACACCTTGTGCCAGGTGGCGCGCAATTGCGCGTCGCGCCAGACATGCCAGCCGTACCAGGCCAGGCTGGCCCAGAGCAGGAACATGACCGCGTCAGTCCACAGCAGCACAAACTTCGGCAGCGCTGTCATTTGCCGGCCTTCGCGCTGCGAGTCTTTTCGAACGTTGCAGTCAAGCTCATTGCAACCTCACCCGTGGGTCGACCCAGGTGTAGGCCACGTCGATCAGCACATAGCTCAACACATACAGCACCGCACCCAGGAACACCATGCTGCGCACGATGGCGAAGTCTTGGCCGGTGATGGCGTCGATGACGAAGGCGCCCAGGCCCGGAATGCCGAAGAAGCTCTCGAACACCAGGCTGCCCAGGAACACATACGGCAGGTACGAGCCGGCGCTGGTGATGATGGGGATGAGCGCATTGCGCAGCACGTGCCGATACAGCACCACGCCTTCGCTCAGGCCCTTGGCCCGTGCTGTTCGTACGTAGTCCTTGCTGATCTCTTCCAGGAACATGGCGCGGTACAGCCGCGCTTCACTGCCCAGGCGTGCCAGCAGCGAAAGAAAAATCGGCAGCGACAGGAACCGCACCGCATCGAGCCCGCCGGCATAGCCACTCATGGGCGCCAGGTGCATCAGGCGCGAGAAGAAGAACTGGCCGACGATGATGTAGAACAGGCTGCTGATCGACAACATCACCACGCACAGCACCACGCCCCAGAAGTCGATGACCGAATGGCGAAAGAACACCAGCATCAAGGCAAACGTCACCGACACCAACACTTGCAGCAGGAACAGCGGCACGGCCAGTTGCAGGCTCACGCCCATGCGGGCAGTGATTTCGTGGCCGATGTCCACCGCCTGGCGTGAATCAGAGCGGCCGAAGTTGAAGGTGAACAGCGACGCCGAGCGCTCCCAAAGAATGGTTTCGGTGAGTTTGTCCGCGCCATCGGCCTTAACGTTCCAGTAAAGCGGCTTGTCGTAGCCGCGTTCGGCCTTCCATTTTTCAATTTGGTCTTGCGAAACGCGCTTGCCGCCAATGTTCAGCCGCGCCATGTCGTCGGGCGTGTTCACGGTGAAGAACAAGGCGAAGGTGAACAGGTTCACCCCGATCAACACCAACACGCCGTAGGCCAGACGGCGCAACACGTAATTGAGCATCAATCGGCCCCTTGCGTTGCAGCGCCAACGGGCCGCGCATCAATGCGCTTGGCCGTGGCGTCTTGCCGCCTTTGGTAGGCCCGCCGCGCGCCCCAGGCCAGGCCCAGCGCCAGCGCCACCATGGCCACCAGCGGCCACCAGGTGGGTTGGTTCCACTGCGCCTGGCGCGCCACGCGCGCCGCGGCATCGACCCGGTAGTACTTGGCCATGTCACGGATGATGATGGTGGGCTTGCCGTTGTGCACCCAGCTCTGAAAGGCCAGGCCGACATAGGGCCAGTAGCCCCAGGCCCAGGGCGAGTCCTCACGCACGATGGCCACCATGCGGTCGATGATGGCTTGCTTCTCGGGCCCGTCTTCCAGCGCCTGCATTTGCAGGTACAGCTTGTCGTACTCAGGGTTGGCGTAGTTGGCCGCGTTCTCGCCTTGCTTGGGGAACTTGGCGTTCGGGCCGTACAACAAGAACAGGAAGTTCTCGGCGTCGGGGTAGTCGGCGAGCCAGCCCCACCAGAAGATCTGCTGTTTGCCCTTGCGCATCTTTTCCTGGAACTGGTTGTAGTCGGTGGCGCGAATTTCGAGCGTGATGCCGAGCTTGGCGAACTGCTTGACCATCCAGTCGAGTTCGGCCTTGATCTCGGGCGTGGGAGTGCGCTGGTAGTCGTAGCTCAGCACCAGCGGACGGCCGTTCCTGGCGTCGCGGCCGTCGGCGTAGCCGGCTTCGGCGAGCAGCTTGCGCGCCTCGGCAATCGGCCGTCGCTGCACCACGCCGCCCTCCAACTGGTGCGTGACCGGATCAAAGTCCTGGCCGTGGCGCGAGCCAAACAACCCGGCCGGCAGCGGCCCATGC
>JANMYI010000771.1:0-5066 GCA_031381955.1 Burkholderiales bacterium | reverse complement strand
CCGGCGCGCGCGAGGAGCTGCGTGCAGCCAGCGTCAAACCGCTGATTCGTCGGTTTCACCGGTGCGGATGCGCACCACTTGCTCGACGGACGTGACGAAGATCTTGCCGTCGCCGATCTTGCCCGTTTTGGCGGCCTTGACGATGGCTTCGATGCAGCGCTCCAGGTCAGCGTCCTTGACCACCACCTCGACCTTCACCTTGGGCAGGAAGTCGACCACATACTCGGCGCCGCGGTACAGCTCGGTGTGGCCTTTTTGGCGCCCGAAGCCTTTCACTTCCGTCACCGTCAACCCCGACACGCCCACCTCGGCCAGGGCCTCGCGTACTTCTTCGAGCTTGAACGGCTTGATGACGGCGGTGATCTGTTTCATTGCGAAGGCTCCAAGGCGCGGGGGTTCGGCGGCAATTTAAGCACGAAACTTTGATGTGATCGGGTAGCGCCAGTCGCGCCCGAAGGCGCGGTGTGTGATGCGAATGCCCACGGGTGACTGGCGGCGCTTGTATTCATTGGTCTTGATCAGCCAGGTCACGCGCTCCACCACCTTGCGCTCGAAGCCCGCGGCGATGATTTCTTCAGCGCCTTGGTCGGCCTCCATGTAGCGCTGCAAAATCGCGTCGAGCACTTCATAGGGCGGCAAGCTGTCCTGGTCGGTCTGATCCGGCCGCAACTCCGCCGATGGCGCACGGGTGAGGATGCGCTGCGGAATGATCGGCCCGCGCGTGCCATCGGCGCACAAGGTGGGCTGGCGGTTTTGCCACTCGCACAAGCGGTACACCAGTGTCTTGGCCACATCCTTGATCACCGCAAAGCCGCCGGCCATGTCGCCATACAAGGTGCAGTAGCCAGTGGCCATTTCGCTCTTGTTGCCGGTGGTCAACACGATGGCGCCGTGCTTGTTCGACAGCGCCATGAGCAAGGTGCCGCGAATGCGGGCCTGGATGTTTTCTTCCGTGGCGTCTTCGGCCAGGCCCTTGAAATCGGCGCTCAGCGCATTGCGAAAGGCTTCGAACATCGGGTGGATGGCGATCTCGTCATAGCGCACGCCCAGGCGCTGCGCCATGTCGCGCGCATCGACCCATGAGATTTCGGCCGTGTAGGGCGACGGCATCATCACCACACGCACGCGCTGCGCACCCAGCGCCTGCACCGCTATGGCCAGCACCAAGGCGGAATCGACGCCGCCCGACAAACCAATGATGACGCCGGCAAAGCCGTTCTTGCCGATGTAGTCGCGCACGCCGGTCACCAACGCGGCCCAGACCTGGGCCTCGAGTTCGGGCACCGCCGCGACGCTGCCGCTGACACTTCCTTGCGAGTTGATCTCAAACGTTAACAAGGCTTCCTCGAAGCTCGGCGCGCGCGCGCAGATGGCACCGGTGGCATCGAGCACGAACGAGGCACCGTCGAACACCACCTCGTCCTGCCCGCCAACCAGGTGCGCATAGATCAGCGCGCAGCCCGTGGCGCGCGCGCGTTCTGCCATGCGCGCTTCGCGCTCGCCAGCCTTGTCCATGTGGTACGGCGAGGCATTGATCACGCACAGCACCTGCGCGCCTACCGCCTTGGCAGCGTGCGCCGGCTCGTCGAACCAAGCGTCTTCGCAGATCAGCAGGCCCACGCGAACGCCCTGCACCTCGAACACCACGGCGCCCTGCCCGGCATCGCGCCCACTGGCGAAGTAGCGGCGTTCGTCGAAGACCTGGTAGTTCGGCAGTTCACGCTTGCAGTAGGTGTGCAGCACGCGGCCGCCCGCCAGCACCGACGCGGCATTGAAGCGCAAAGGCACGCTGTGCGATTTGGAGCGCATGTCACCTTGCTCGCCGAGCTGGTGCGGGTGGCCCACCACCACATGCAGGCCTTCGAATGCCGCCAGTTCCTGGGCCAGGCTGCGCAGCGTGGCCGCACTCTCGCGCATGAACGCCGGGCGCAGCAGCAAATCTTCAGGCGGGTAGCCGGTGAGCGCGAGTTCAGGCGTCACCAACAGCATGGCGCCACAGGCATGCGCCGCCTGTGCCGCCGCCACAATGCGCCGGGCATTGCCGGCCAAGTCTCCCACCACGGGGTTGAGTTGAGCGATGGCGACCTGGATCATCGGCAACTGGGGCATGGGCGGGTGCAAATGGAGTCAAAGAATTATGTCATTCGGGTGCTGACCGATCCGTCGCAGATCGACGCTGGCGCGTGGAACGATCTGCTGGCGCTTCAACCCGAACCCACCTTGTTCATGCGCCATGAATACCTGGCTGCATTGGTGCGCGCGGGCTGCGCCTGCGCGGAAAGCGGCTGGGCGCCCAGCTTCGTCACGGTCTGGCGTGGTGACCAGCTGCAAGCCGCGTGCGCCGCCTGGGTCAAGACGCATTCGTACGGTGAGTACGTCTTCGATTGGGCTTGGGCCGAGGCCTACCAGCGCCACGGCTTGCGCTACTACCCCAAGCTGTTGGTCGCAGTGCCGTTCACGCCCGTGCCGGGCACCCGCCTGATGGCGGTTGATGCGCCCGCGCGCAACGCTCTCATCGAGGCCTTGCGCGGCTTGGCGCAGCAGGCCGGGTTGTCGTCAATTCACACCTTGTTTGCACCGCAGGCGGAGGCACAAGTCACGCAGTCACAGGGCTGGCTGCAACGTCAGACGGTGCAGTTCCATTGGCATAACCGCATGCCGCAGCCCTACGCCGACTTCGCAGATTTCCTGGCCGCCATGAGCCGTGACAAGCGCAAGAAGATCAGCCAGGAACGCCGCCGCGTGGCCGAAGCCGGTGTCAGCTTCACGGTGCTGCAGGGCAAACAGATCGCTGCACAGGACTGGGATTATTTTCACGCCTGCTACACGCTCACCTACCGCGCGCACGGCTCAAGCCCGTACCTGAACCTGGCCTTCTTTCAAGACATGCAGCGCACCATGCCCGAGCATTGGTTGATGTTCGTGGCGCAGCGGGGCGGTGAGCCCGTGGCCGTTTCGCTGCTGGCCATCGACCCTCACCGCCGCGTCGCCTACGGCCGCTACTGGGGCTGCACCGAGCCCATTGCCTTGCTGCACTTCGAGGCCTGCTACTACCAGCCCTTGCAGTGGTGCATCGCCAACCGCTACCAGCAGTTCGAGGGCGGCGCGCAAGGCGAGCACAAGCTCGCCCGCGGCTTGCTGCCCGTCGTGAGCCATTCAACGCATTGGCTGCAGCACCCCGGTTTTTATGACGCCGTGGCGCGCCACCTTGAGCGCGAAGGCCCCGGCATGCAGACGTACGTTGACGAACTGCGCGAGCACAGCCCGTTCAAGGCCTGATAGCCTGAGCCGGCACTTGCCGGGCGTGCTCAGCCCTGCTTCTTCTTTTGCCAGTTTGCGATGCCGATGGACACTTCGCGGCGCGCCGCTTCAGCGTCTTCCCAGCCTTTGACCTTGACCCACTTGCCCGGCTCCAGATCCTTGTAGTGCTCAAAGAAGTGCTGGATGGTTTTCAGGCGCATCGGGTTCAGGTGTTCGGGCTGCTGCCACTGCGAGTAGATCGACAAGATCTTGTCGATGGGCACCGCCAAGAGTTTATTGTCTCCACCGGCTTCGTCTTCCATCATCAACACGCCGATCGGCCGGCAGGTGACCACCACGCCGGGAATCAGCGGCACCGGCGTCATGACCAGCACGTCCACCGGGTCGCCATCGTCAGCCAGGGTTTGCGGGATGTAGCCGTAGTTGCACGGGTAGTGCATCGCCGTGCCCATGAAGCGGTCAACGAACAGGGCCCCCGTTTCCTCGTCGTCCTCGTACTTGATCGGGTCGGCGTTCATGGGGATCTCGATGATCACGTTGAACTCGTTGGGCGCGTTAACGCCCGGGGTCACGTTGTGCAGGCTCATGGGTTGCTCGCGGCATTGCGGGGAAACCCGTATTCTAGGTTTGGTCCTTGCGATGACCTGACGGCTCACCAGCAAGGCTGGAAAACACCATGCGGGCGCCCCTGGGCCATCCCTTAGCATCGCGCGCGCCATTCGCCCCGGCGGTGAGCTGTTGCAAGGCAACTCACCGCAAGATCAAACCAGTTGGGCGTTCACCATCCATCGAGCCAAGAAGAGGAAGGAATTACCTTGATCAACTCCACCACGGCGATCTACATCGCCTTGGCCTGCGGCCTGGCCGCAGTGCTATACGGGTTCATCCAGCGCAGCTGGATCCTGAGCCAAGACGCCGGCAACGCGCGCATGCAAGAAATCGCGGGCGCCGTGCAGCAAGGCGCTGCGGCCTACCTGGCACGGCAGTACAAGACCATCGCCATCGTCGGCGTCGTGCTTGCTATCTTGATCGCCGTCTTCCTCGACGGCACTTCTGCGGCCGGCTTCGTGCTCGGCGCGTTCCTGTCCGGGGCCTGCGGCTTCATCGGCATGAACGTGTCGGTCAAGGCCAACGTGCGCACCGCACAGGCCGCCACCAAGGGCATCGGCCCGGCGCTTGATGTCGCCTTCAAGGGCGGCGCCATCACCGGCATGCTGGTGGTGGGCCTGGGCCTGCTGGGCGTGGGCATCTTCTTCCTGTTCATCACCGGCAACGGCAACATGACGCCCAACAAGAGCTTGGCCACGGTGCTCAAGCCGATGCTCGGCCTGGCCTTCGGTGCATCGTTGATTTCGATCTTCGCGCGCCTGGGCGGCGGCATCTTCACCAAGGGCGCCGATGTGGGCGCCGACCTGGTGGGCAAGGTTGAAGCCGGCATCCCCGAAGATGACCCGCGCAACCCGTCGGTGATTGCCGACAACGTGGGCGACAACGTGGGCGACTGCGCCGGCATGGCCGCCGACCTGTTCGAAACCTACGCCGTCACGCTCATTGCCACCATGGCGTTGGGCGCGTTGGTGGTGGCCGCGGCACCGATGCAAGCGGTGGTCTACCCCATGCTGCTGGCGGGTGTGTCGATCATTGCTTCGATCATCGGCTGCGGCTTCGTCAAGGCCAGCCCGGGCATGAAAAACGTCATGCCTGCCTTGTACAAGGGCCTGGCGGTGGCCGGCGTGTTGTCGTTCATCGCCTTCATCTTCGTCACGATGTACGCCATGCCGAATGACGCGCTAGGCCCCAACACC
>JANMYI010000769.1:0-4636 GCA_031381955.1 Burkholderiales bacterium | reverse complement strand
CAAACGCCTGCTGCAGTGCCGGGTCGGTCATCGCGTTGCCGCCGTACTTGATGACGATGGTCTTGCCATGAAAGCGCCGGATATAGGGCAAGGCCTGCGACAGGATTTCGGCCTTGTCGCGCGGTGAAATGTGGCTCAGGTCAATGGGCTGATGTTGATGCGAGGTCATGTCGGTGCAAGCGGAGTGGGCGCGCGAATTGTATGAAGACGCCGGGCTTAAAGTAGGGCCATGCACGCTGCCCCGCAACCGGCCGAACACCCGGCCGAACACCCGGCCGACCACCCGGCTGACCACCCGGCCGACCATCAACACGACCTGGCCCCCTTCACGCATGAGCACGCCTTCGGCCTGGCCGGCGCGGCGGCGCGTTCGCGCTCGCTGTGGCAAGTCAGCCTGATCACGCTGGCCACCATGCTGGGCGAACTGGTGGTGGGCTATTGGAGCGGCTCGCTGGCCTTGGTGGCCGACGGCTGGCACATGGGCACGCATGCCCTGGCGCTGGGCGGCGCGGCGCTGGCCATCGACCTGGCGCGCCGCGCCACGCACAGCCAGCGCTTTGCCTTCGGCGGCTGGAAGATCGAGATGCTGGCCGCCTACACCAGTGCCTTGTTGCTGGGCGCCGTGGCCTTGTCTTTGGTCTTCGAAGCCGTGGCCGCGCTGCGCGCCGCGCGCGACGTGGCTTACCGCGAAGCCCTGGTCGTGGCGACAATCGGGCTGGTGGTGAACCTGCTGTGTGCCTGGCTGCTGGCGCGCGCGGCGCCGGGCGACACGCCGGGCCACGCCGGCCATGCGCACCACGGCCACGGCCACGGTCACGGCCAAGGCCATGACCACGGGCACGCGCACGGTCACGTTCAGGCGGCAAGCCATGCCGATGACCACGCCGGCTCACAAGGCCATCGCGACGCCAATTTCCACGCCGCCACATTGCATGTGCTGGCGGACGCCTTCACCTCGGTGTTAGCCCTGGCCGCACTGGCCGGCGGCCTGTGGTGGGGCCTGCGCTGGCTCGACCCCGCGGTGGCCTTGCTCGGCGCCGTGGTGATTGCGCGTTGGGCCTGGCCGGTGTGGCGCGAAGCCGCGCGCAGCCTGGTTGACGCCAGCGCTGACGCCACGTTGGCACACGAGGTGCGCGCACTCATCGAAACCGATGGCGACGCCAAGCTGGCGGATCTTCATGTGTGGCAGATCGGCGCCCAGGCCCACGCCGCCATCGTCAGCGTGGTGGCCGATCAGCCTCTGGCGCCAGCGGTCTATCGCGCACGCCTGCAACCGCTCAAGGCGCTGCGCCATATCACCCTTGAAGTCAACGCCTGCCCAACGCCGAACTCGCCACGTTCACCGCACGCCCCTGCCACAGAAGGATCACCATGACCGCACCTGCCCAAGCCCTCATCAACCAACAAGTGCGCCTCGCTGCTCGGCCGATCGGCAACACCCAGGCCAGCGATTGGCAACTCACGCAAGAACCGGTGGGCGACCTGCCCGAGGGCGGTGTGTTGGTCAAGACCCTGGCCTTGTCGCTCGACCCGGCCATGCGCGGCTGGATGAACGAAGGCAAGAGCTACATCCCACCGGTGGGCATTGGCGAGGTCATGCGCGCCGGCGGCATTGGCGTGGTGCTGGCGTCGAGGAACCCGAAGTTCGCCGTGGGCGACCAGCTCAGTTTCGGCCCCGGGGTGCAGACCCACACCGTGCTCACGCCTGAAACCCTGAAGGGCGTGGCGCGCATCGACCTGCGCCTGGGCAGCGTGGCGCAGTGGCTCAATGTGCTGGGCATGCCCGGCATGACGGCTTACTTCGGCCTGCTCGACGTGGGCCAGCCGGTGGCCGGAGAAACGGTCGTCGTCTCCGGCGCGGCCGGCGCCGTGGGGCAGACCGTGGGCCAACTGGCCAAGCTCAAGGGCTGCCGCGTGGTGGGCATTGCCGGCGGCGCGGCGAAGTGCGAATTCGTGGTCAAGGAGCTGGGCTTTGACGCCTGCATCGACTACAAGGCCGGGCCGGTGAAAGACGGCTTGAAGCAGCACTGCCCCAAAGGCGTTGACGTTTATTTCGACAACGTGGGTGGCGAAATTTTGGATACGGTGCTGACCCGCATCAACCGCAAGGCGCGCATCGTGGTTTGCGGCGCGATCAGCCAGTACAACGCCACCGGCGCGGTGGCCGGGCCGAAGAATTACCTCTCGCTGCTGGTGAACCGTGCGCGCATGGAAGGCATGGTGGTGTTCGACTACACGGCCCGCTTCCCGCAGGCGATTGCCGAATTGGCCGGCCACCTGAAGGAAGGCCGCATGCACAGCCGTGAAGACGTCGTCAAGGGCAACGTGGCCGACTTCCCGGCGCTGCTAACGAAACTGTTCACTGGGGAAAATTTCGGCAAGCTGGTGTTGCAGCTCAGCGAGTGAGCAGCTTGGCCACGCTCTCGTTCAACTGTTCGCGCAACAAGCGTTCGAGGGCGGTCACTTTCTGGGCTGCCGTCATGGCGTCCCACGCCGACTGCTGGTTCGCATCCTGCGTGGCGGGCACCGTTCTCATACCTTCAACCGCTTCTTGGGCAAGCACCTTGCCTGAGCTGACGTCCACCAGCGACAAGCGCAGGTAGGCGAAAGGCGCGATGAAGCCACGCACCAGATCGAGGTTGTCACCACGGATGACGCCTTGCTGGAAGTCGACATAAAAACCCAGCCCCTGAACCTGGCCCACGCCTCGGTGCCCATCAGCGAACGGCACGCGCGCTTCGGCGCGGCGTTTGGTGATCAACAGCAAATGGGAAGCTTTGGCATTAACCAACGCATCCACCAGCGCTCCCGGCAAGGCCACGCTGTCGCCATCGAACAGCCGGTCCTGGCGCTCATGCAAGGCTGACGGCGCCAGCCCCAAGGCCACCACCTTCGCGCTCGGCTCCGCTTTCTGCACCGCGGCCAATGCCAGGCGCAGCGCCACGGTGTCCATCACACCGCGTGCGTCGGCGATCACCTCGCGCCGGTTGCGATCCAGGCTGCTGCCGGTGCCAGGCATGGCCATCACCACTTCGAGCTTGTCGCCGATCAGCGACACCAGCGCGAACGATCTGTCGGGCGCCGCCATGCTGGGGCCGCTGAGCGCCACGCACCACCCCATTGCCAGCCAAAGAATGAACTTGCACGACATGTCCGCTCCCTTGACTTTTACGTTTTGCGTTTCACAACCCCGCCGCATGGAGGGCACTTAAAAGTGGATGCCCTGCATCATCTGCGCCATCGCCATGGCCTCGGGTGAAAGCTGCGGTTTGGCGCTCTTGTCGCCCTTGGCCGCAGCGCTGTCGGGGAACATGCGGAAGGTGGTGTTCATCACGATCTGCGTGATGCGCGGCGCGGCCGCATGCAGCACTTCACCGAAGATGCCCAACCGCGTGGCCACGCGCACCGGCTTTTCAACGCAGGCCTGGACGATCATGTCCGCTGCTTCTTCCGGTTTGAGCAAGGGCATGCTGTCGTAGATCTTGGTCGGCGCCGTCATCGGCGTGCGCACCAGGGGCATGTTCACCGTGGTGAAGGTGATGCCTTGGTCAGCGAATTCGCTGCTGGCGCAGCGCGTCCATGCATCGAGCGCGGCCTTGCTGGCCACGTAGGCTGAAAAGCGCGGCGCGTTCACCAATACGCTGATGCTGCTCAGGTTCACGACGTGGCCGCGCTTCTTGGCCACCATGCCCGGCAGCAGGCCCATGGTGATGCGCAGGCTGCCGAAGTAGTTGAGCTGCATGGTGCGCTCGAAGTCATGAAAGCGGTCGTAGCTGGCCTCAATGGCGCGGCGGATCGAACGGCCGGCGTTGTTGATCAGGAAGTCAACCCCGCCGTGCTGCTCCTGCAAGGTCTTCACGAACTCGGCGCAACTGGCTTCATCGGCAATGTCCACTGAATAGCTGAACACCTTGGCATCGTTGCCGGCATAGGCCTTGATCTCGGCCACCGCGGCCACGAGTTTGTCTTCGCCGCGGCCGCAGATGATGGTGGTGGCACCGGCCTGGGCAAAGCGGCAGGCTGATGACAAACCAATGCCCGATGACCCGCCCGTCACCAGCACCACCTTGCCGCCCACCGTGCCCTTCAGGCTGCGGTCAACAAACAAGGCCGGGTCGAGGTGGCGTTCCCAGTAATCCCACAGCGCCCAGGCGTAATCGTTCAGGTTGGGGCATTCGATGCCGCTGCCCTTCAGCGCCGCATCGGTCTCGCGCCGGTCGAAGCGCGTGGGGTAATTGATGAAGGTGAACATGTCCTCGGGCAGGCCGAGGTCTTTGATCACGGCATTGCGAATGCGCCGCACCGGCGCCAGGGCCAGCATGCCCTTCTTCACGCTCTTGGGAATGAAGCCCAGCAGCGCGGCGTTGATGAACAGGTTCATCTTCGGCGCATGCGCGGCGCGGGCAAAGATGTCGAGCACATCGCCCACGCGGTAGCCCACCGGGTCAACCAGGTGGTAGCACTTGCCCGCGGTGTGCGTCTGATGGCTGATGTGGTCGAGCGCGCTGACCACGAAGTCCACCGGCACGATGTTGATGCGCCCGCCTTCCAGGCCGATGCTGGGCATCCAGGGCGGCAGCAACTGGCGTGTGCGCTGGATGAGCTTGAAGAAGTAGTACGGGCCGTCGATCTTGTC
>JANMYI010000763.1:0-2042 GCA_031381955.1 Burkholderiales bacterium | reverse complement strand
GCATGGGCTACATGCACGGCACGCCGGTGGAGCGGCTGTGGCGCGATGCGCGCGTGCTGGCCATCGGCGGCGGTGCCACAGAGGTGATGCTGGACGAAGCAGCCAAGCGCTATTGAGCACCCCAGACCTGCCGCTTCGCATCAGGCCCACCGGGGGGCAAGCAAAGTGGCAGCGTCACATGTGATTGAGACCGGCGCTGGGCGCCATCCTGTGTCGGCGCAAACCAGCGCGGCGCGTTGAGGGCGTTGCGCCGCCCACCCAGGCGCGTACAGTCCCCCGAACCAGCCGGAGCCACCATGTCGCTGACCCAATTCGACACCACGCAACTCATGGCCATTGCCGCCGCGCTGGGCTGGGCCAGTGGCCTGCGCTTGTACGCCGTGGTCTTCCTCACCGGGCTGGCCGGCTTCCTGGGCTGGGTGCCACTGCCCGATGGCCTGAAGCTGCTTGAAAACCCGTTGATGTTGGGCGCCAGCGGCTTCATGCTTTTCGTGGAGTTCTTTGCCGACAAGATTCCCGGCCTCGATTCGCTGTGGGACGCGCTGCACACCGTGGTGCGCATACCGGCCGGCGCGGCGCTGGCCGCCGGCGTGTTCGGCGGCGACTCGGCCACCTGGGGCACGGTGGCCGCGTTGATGGGCGGCACCCTGGCCGCCACCTCGCACGTGGCCAAGACCACCACGCGCGCAGCAGTCAACACGTCGCCCGAGCCGTTCTCCAACATCGCGCTGTCGCTGGCGGGTGATGCCGCGGTGCCGGCCATGCTGTGGTTGTCATGGGAACACCCCACCGGTTTCTTCGTGGCCCTGGGTGTGGCGCTGGTGGTGATGGTGGTGGCCACCGTGGTGTTGTTCCGTTTCCTGCGCGGCCTGGTGCGCAGCCTGCGTTCGCGCGGGGCGCAGGTGCTGGCCCGGGCCTGAAGCCCATCGCGCTGGCCGCGCCGAGCCGCGGCGCCGCCTGCCGCACGCACAAGCCCCGCCGGCGATAAGCCGGGCAAACACGCGCTTGCACGCAGCTTGACGGGGAAACGGCGCCTGAACAATCGTTTGCGTTGCGCTGTCGGCCTTTCGGCTGAGGTCTCATGGCGCGCTCTGCCCCGCGTGGGCTTGGTTCTCGTATGCAAGCTGCGTTTCACCGTACCGGCGCCGCGCCTGGCGCCACTGCCAGGGCCCGTTTGGCCTGTGCGCGCGCGCTGTGGCTGCTCTGCCTGGCCGCGCTGTGGTTGCCCGGCTGGGCGCTGGCCGCCTTCACCATCACGCGCACCTCGGCGCCGTTGATGTACATCGACAGTGGCGCCAACCTGAAGGGCGCTTACGTGGTCTACAAGGTCACCAGCAGCACGGCGGTGGCCGATGTCTGGGTCGACATCAACAGCTTCACCGGCGGCGTGATCTCACTGGCGCCGAATGAAGACGGCATCGTCCACCTTGGCGCCTTCAGCGCCGGCCAAACCAAGGCGGCGTACTTCTACGTCCAGGCCAGCGGCGCCACCGCCGCGGCGCAGGGGCACACCATTTCGGTCTACAGCGCGCGGCCGCCCGGCGCGGCGCTGGCCAGCGCCACGTTCAGCCTCAGTTCGGTGAGCGAGACCATCTCCGCCGCGGCCAACAAGGTCAATGCGGTGGTCACCGGGCCCGACCCCGCCGGCCTGGGTGGCGTCATCACGATGACGGTCAGCGGCGACACCGGCACGCTGGGCGCAGCCGGCATCCTGTCGTTTTCACCGGCCACGTTCACCACCTGGCGGGCCGATGTCTTCGAGCTCATCGATGCCCAGATCACCCTGCCCGGTGGCACCGTGCTGGACAACCAGCTGTATGTGGCCGGCTACAGCGCGGGTGGCGCCTACACCCTGGTCTACAAGTTCAAGGCGGTGGGCACCGCGGCTGCCCCCACGGCCATCAGCCCAGTGGGCAACATCAGCAGCGGCACGCAGATCAAGCACACCAGCACCAGCAACTTTGGCACGCTGCCGCCGATCGCCACGCCGAGCAACAGCATCACGGTGGCCAAGAGCGTGCTCACGGCCAGCCCCAGCGGTG
>JANMYI010000757.1:0-2872 GCA_031381955.1 Burkholderiales bacterium | reverse complement strand
TCGGCGATGTGCCGCGCGCGCGAACAGGCGTGATCGCCAGCCTGAGCTACAACAGCCGCAACGCGGCCAACGCCGTGCCCATCACGGCCAGCTTGAAGGGCGCGCTGCCACCGGTCTTTGAAGGGGACAGGCCGGTCTATGGCTACGGCTTTGCCGGCCAGGGGCTGGTCGGCGGCATCGCGCCGGCCACGCTCACTTACCGTGCTGAACCCCTGGCCGTGGTAGCCGGCACGGGCTGGCCCGCGCTGGCAGGAACGGTCAGCGGCTTTGTGCCCGGTGAGTCTGTGGCCACCGCCACGAGCGGCACGTTGCGCTTCTCAACCGCGGCCGGGCCAGCGTCACCGGCCGGAGCCTACGCGGTGCACGGCGTGGGCTTGGCGGCGGCCAACTACACCTTCGTGGAAGATCCGGCCAATGCGCAGGCCCTGCGCGTGCTGCCGGCCGGCAGCAACGACGGCTTGCCACGGCCTAACTTGCCCAGCGACAGGCCCGCGCTGCCGGACCAGCCCGGCAACTCGCGGGTGACGGTGATGGAGCCGACCTCTATGGCCGGGTTTGCGCCGCTGGATTCGGGCCGGCTCTCGGGCTGGCAGCTTGACGCCGCGTTTCGTTCGCGCGAGTTGGCCCTGGCGCGGCCCTTCCGTGCCGGCAGAGCGATGCTTGACGCCAACCCCCGCCTGGCCGATTTGCCGGATTGCGCCGACGTTGGTGGTGCCATTCAGGGCGATTGCATCGTCACGCCGGCGCTCAAGATCGCCATGCAGGGGTTGTGGACGGTGCAGCCGCAATGGGCGGGCTTGTTTGCCGGGCTGGGTCGCGATGACTTGTTCGACCGCATGTACTGGCGTGGTGACATCGACCTGTCAAAGTTTGGGGCGCAGGCTCTCGTCCTGCCAGGCGATAACACGCTCGCGCTGACCACGTCTTCTGGCCTGGGCTCGACCAGCACGCTGACGCCGCAGATGCTGGTCCTGGCCGCCGCGGCGGCCGGGCAGGCCGGCGCCGCTGCTGGCGTGCAAGGAGCGGCAGCCGCGCCGCCGGCGGTCATCGTCGCCAGCGCGGCGACACCCGAACAGTTGATTGCCATGGCGCCCACCGGGGCGGCAGCGAATACGCCAGGCAGAGCACCGGTGTGCGAAACGCCCAAGCAACAGCTGAGCGGCGAATGCCAGCGTCAAACCGAGTTGGACGCCCTTCGCGGCGCGCTCCAGCGCTGCGCATCGGAGCCGCGCGACAAGCAGCCGGCCTGCCTGTTTTCGGAGCAGGTGAAGTTCCACTTGCAGCAGCGCGAACGCGAGGAACGTTTGCTCAGCATCACCTTGCAACAGCAGGACGCACGCCAGGCCACGCTGCCCGACATTCGCCGCAAATGGGCGCTGGTGATCGGCGTTGAGCATTACCCCAAGGTTGAGCTGAGCGGCCAGCCCGTGCGCATGCCCAGCGCCGGCCATGACGCGCGGGCCGTTGCGGCCGAGCTGCGTGGCGGCTTTGGCTACATCACCTCGGCGCTGGTCAACCCCAGTCGTGCCCAGGTGGTGCAGCGGCTGAACATGTTGGCGGCCGTGGCGCAGCCGAACGACTCGCTGCTGATCTTTTTCTCGGGCTACGGTTTCAGCATCGCGCAGGGCGACGACGCCGTGTGGGCCTTGAGCGACGCCGACCCGCGCGACGGCCGCACCGTCTTGTCACATGCCGACTTGGCCAAGCTGCTCGGGCTGATCGACGCGCGCCAAGTGGCCTTGATTTCAGACAGCTCGCTGGCTGGGCGCTTGCGCGTCAAGCCGGTGGACTACAACCCCTTGGCCGCGCCCGACGCGGGTGGGCTGCTCGACCGCCGCGCCACGGTGGCGCTGACCTCGGGCGGCAATCTGCCCATGAGCACGGCTCAGGGTCAGGGCTTGTCGGACTTTGCGGCGCAGTTCGTGAGCGTGCTGCGCCGGGTGAAGACCTGGCACGTGGGTGGGCGCATCTTCCGCGAAGTGCAAACGCCCTTGATCCAGGCCGGCCGGCCCTTCGTGCCGCAGTACGGGGCTGCATCTGAAAGCCTGCATCAGCAGCGCGCGGACTACATCTTCGAGCGCCGTGAACTGCAAGCCGAGACACCGGCCAAGCCATGACCCGGCCTAAGCCAGCGGCCCGCTATGCCGTGCCCTGTGCAAGCAGCAGTTTGATCTGCTCGGCCCACGGCAGCGGCGCCACCGCGCCGTAGCCGGTGGTGGCCAGCGCGGCGGCGGCGCTGGCCCAGCGCGCGGCGGCCACCGGCTCGTCGCCCAGGGCCAGGCGGTGCAGGTAGGAGCCGTCAAAACAATCGCCGGCCCCGGTGGCATCGACCGCGTTCACGGCGTGCGCCGCCACGGCCACGCAGCCGGCGCCGCTGGACACCAGCGAGCCTTCACGGCCCAGCTTCAACACCACCGTGGGCGCGCCTTGCGCGTGGCACCAGGCCACGATCTCGCGCGGCTCGTTCAAGCCGCTGAGCAACTGCACATCGTCCAGGCTGGGCAGGAAGTGGTCGCACAGGGGCATGGTCTGCACGATCACTTCGCGCGCGCGTTCCAGCGGCCACAGCTTCAGGCGCAGGTTGGGGTCGTAGGCCACCTGGGCGCCAGCGGCGCGCGCCAGCCCGATGGCGGCGTTCACCGTGGCCGCGGCGCTGGCGCTGATGGCCTGGCTGATGCCCGAAACGTGCAGGAATGTCGTATCCCGCACCAACGGTTGAGGTAAGCCGGCCGGCTGCATCAGACTGGCCGCCGAACCCGCGCGGCGGTAGCTGAAGCGGTGGCCTTGCTCGCCGTGGTGCACGAAGTAAATGCCGGTCGGGGCCGTGGCATCCACCGCCACCGCTTGCGTGTCAACGCCTTCGCTGCGCCAC
>JANMYI010000736.1:0-3847 GCA_031381955.1 Burkholderiales bacterium | reverse complement strand
TTCGCACGCGCCGAGTTCGAAGGCCGCTGGTCGGGCACGATGTGCCTGTCCGAGCCGCAAGCCGGGTCGAGCCTGTCCGACGTTGCCACGCGCGCGGTGCTCGAAGACGAATCCGACCCGCTCGGCCCGCGCTACCGCTTGCGCGGCCACAAGATGTGGATCAGTGCGGGCGAACACGAGATCACAGAGAACATCGTCCACCTCGTGCTGGCCAAGATTCCCGGGGCCGACGGCAAACCGCTGCCCGGCACCAAAGGCATCTCGCTGTTCATCGTGCCCAAAAAAATGGTGGGCCTTGACGGCCAACTCACCGGTGAGCGCAATGACGTGGTGCTGGCCGGGCTGAACCACAAGCTGGGCTGGCGCGGCACCACCAACACCTTGCTCAACTTTGGTGAGGGCCGCTTCACGCCCGGCGGCCAGGCGGGGGCGGTGGGCTACCTCGTGGGCCAGCCCGGCGAAGGCTTGCGCTGCATGTTCCACATGATGAACGAGGCGCGCATCGGAGTGGGCATGGCCGCCACCATGCTGGGCATGGCCGGGTATGGAGCGTCGCTGGCTTATGCGAGGCAACGCCCACAGGGGCGCAACATCGGTGCGGCGGGCAAAGACCCATCGCAACCCCAAGTGCCCATCATCGAACACGCTGATGTGAAGCGCATGCTGCTGGCTCAAAAGTCCTACGCCGAAGGCGCGCTGGCGCTGGAGTTGTATTGCGCGCGGCTGGTTGACGAGCAGCACACCGGCGAAGGCAGCGCCGCGAAGGAAGCCGCGTTGCTGCTCGACATCCTCACCCCCATTGCCAAGAGCTGGCCCAGCGAATGGTGCCTCGAAGCCAACTCGCTGGCCATCCAGGTGCATGGCGGCTACGGCTACACGCGCGATTTTCCGGTGGAACAGTATTGGCGCGACAACCGCCTGAACATGATCCACGAAGGCACGCACGGCATTCAGGCGCTTGACCTGCTCGGCCGCAAGGTGGTGATGCAAAGCGGCGCCGCGCTGAAGCTGCTGGCAGCGCGCATCAACGCCACGGTGGCAGCGGCGGCGCAGCATAGTAGCCTTGCCGTACAGGCAGCGGCCCTGGCCGGCGCGATGCAGCGCCTGGTCGCGGCGACGCAAGCGGCCTGGTCGGGTGGCGAGCCCGAAGACACCTTGGCCAATGCCACGCCCTATTTGCAGGCCTTCGGCCATGTCGTACTCGCCTGGATCTGGCTGGATGTGTGCCGCGTGGCAGGGGCCGCGCCGGCCAGTGATTTCAGCTCCGGTAAACATGCTGCCATGCGCTATTTCTTCGACTACGAATTGCCCAAGATCGACGCCTGGCTGGCCCCGGTGGCCAGCCGCAACCCGGTGTGCCGCGAGATGCGCGACGCCTGGTTCTGAATGTCAATGTATGAATGAGAAGTTGATCTGGCCGGCCATGTTCGCCGGCCTGTTGCTGGTGGCCGTGGGCCTGGCCTTGCTGCCGCAGGCCGCGGGCCTGGCGGCGCTGGTGCTGGTGGCTGGTGCCGTGCTGCTGGTGTACGGTGTGGCCGGTATCTGGTGGCGTTCGCGCCAGGGGCCCTGATGATTTTTCAAGGAGCGATGTGATGAGCACGAATGTCAAAAAATTGTTCGACCTCACCGGCCAGGTGGCCCTGGTCACCGGCGGCTCGCGCGGGCTGGGCTTGCAGATCGCCGAAGCCCTGGGTGAGGCCGGCGCGCGCGTGATGATCACGGCGCGCAAGGCCGATGAGCTGGAAGCCGCCACGGCGCACTTGCAAGGCCTGGGCATCGACACACGCTGGGTCGCAGCCGATGCCGCAGACCCGGTGCACATCCAGCGCGTGTGCGATGAAGCCCTGCAGCGCATGGGGGCGGTGGACATCTTGGTCAACAACGCCGGCGCCACCTGGGGTGCGGCGGCAGAAGATTACCCGCTGGCAGCATGGGACAAGGTGATGAACCTGAACATCCGCGGCATCTTCCTGATGAGCCAGGCCATCGGGCGCAGCAGCATGATCCCGCGCCGGCATGGCCGCATCATCAACGTGGCGTCGATCGCTGGCTTGTCGGGCTCGCACGAGTCGATCAAGTTCATCGCCTACACCACCAGCAAGGGTGCCGTGGTGAACTTCACGCGCGGCCTGGCCGGTGAATGGGGCGGTTATGGCATCACCGTCAATGCCTTGGCGCCTGGCTTCTTCCCCAGCAAGATGACGCGCGGCTTGCTGGCCGAACTGGGTGAAGAGAACATGGCGGCCAAGGCGCCGCTCAAACGCATTGGTGACGATGACGATTTGAAGGGCGCGGCGCTGCTGTTCGCCAGCGCCGCGGGCAAGCACATCACCGGGCAAATTCTGGCGGTCGATGGCGGCGTGAGTGCCATCCATGGCGGCTGACTTCTCCGTGGTGAATGCCAAGCCGCAGTTCGCGGTCAACATCCCTTTTTCCAAGCTGCTCGGGATGGAGCTGCTGCGCTATGAAGACGGCTTGAGCGAGATCGCCATGGACATTCGCCCCGAGCTGTGCAACAGCTTTGCCGTGGCCCATGGCGGCGCAGTGATGAGTTTGCTTGACGTGGCCATGGCGCATGCCGCGCGCACACCGCCCCTACCTGGCGAAGCGGGCGACCGGCGCGGCATGGTCACCATCGAAATGAAGACCAGCTTCATGCGCGCGGCCACCGGCCGCGTGGTCTGCCGCGGCAAGCGGCTGCTGGCCACGCGCTCGTTCATGTTCTGCCAGGCCGAAGTTTTTAACGATCAAGGTGAGCTGCTGGCCATGGCCACCGGCACCTTCAAGTTCCGCGGCAGCGCGGCCAAACCCACCCCTTCAGCGCAAGAGCCATCATGACCCTCACCAACCAGCAAATCCACCTCATCTCGCGCCCCGTTGCCGAGGCCAGCAGCAACAACTTCGCGCTGGTGCAAGCCAGCGTGCCCGAACTGGAAGACGGCCAGGTGCTGGTGCGCCACCACTTCATGAGCCTGGACCCGTACATGCGCGGGCGCATGAACGACGGCAAAAGCTACGCCGTGCCACAAGCCCTGCACCAGGTGATGGGCGGCGGCACCGCGGGCGAAGTGGTGGCCTCACGCAACGCCCAGTTTGCCGAAGGCGACAAGGTGGTCGGCATGGGCGGCTGGCAGCAGTATTCGGTGGTGAATGCCGGCCAGCCCGGCATGCTGCGCAAGGTCAGCACGGCCGGCGTGCCCTTGAGTGCCTACCTGGGCGTGGTGGGCATGCCGGGCGTGACGGCCTGGTACGGCTTGAACAAGATCATCGCGCCGCAGGCCGGGCAGACCGTGCTCGTCAGCGCCGCCAGCGGGGCGGTGGGTGCCACCGTGGGGCAGTTGGCCAAGGCCAAGGGCTGCCGCGTGGTGGGCATTGCCGGCGGTGCGGCCAAGTGCAAGGTGGTGCTCGAGGAGTTCGGCTTTGATGTGTGCATTGACCACCGCACCTTGGCCGACGGCAAGACCTTCAACGCCGCGGTGCGCGACGCCTGCCCGCAGGGCATTGACGGCGTGTTCGAAAACGTCGGCGGCCTGGGCCTCGATGCCGCATTGATGAGCGCCAACGCCTTCGCCCGCGTGGCGGTGTGCGGCATGATCAGCGGCTACAACGGCGAGCCGATTCCGCTGCGCATGCCGCAGCTCATCCTCACCAACCGCATGCTGGTGCAGGGCTTCATCGTCAGCGAACACATGAACGTCTGGCCCGAGGCATTGGGCGAACTGGGCCAGCTCGTGGCCAGCGGCAAGATGAAGTACCGCGAATCGGTCGCGCAAGGGCTTGAAAGCGCACCCGCGGCCTTCATCGGTTTGCTCGCCGGCAAGAACTTCGGCAAGCAGTTGGTCAAGCT
>JANMYI010000683.1:0-7574 GCA_031381955.1 Burkholderiales bacterium | reverse complement strand
GACGGCACGGTGAAGCGCACCGCATCGGGTGCCACGTTGATGGCGATGAGCGCATGCACCGCGGTTTTGTGCTGGCATGCGCGATCGGGCTGAAGGCCGAGTAGTACACGCGCTTCAAGCGGTACGACGCGTACAGCGCGCTGCTGGTGAGCAGAATCTTGCGGTCATCGCTGCTGTCAGCGCCCACGATCAATTGCGTGCTTTGCCCGGCCGGCGCAAAACGTGTGCCAAGCCGCCTGAGCGAATGGGCAGGCATCCTTTTTGCCGTGTGTTCAAGCGCCTTTGCATCAATGCACCGAAGGAGATGACTCATGTCCGATGACAAGGCGCCTGCGGTGCGATGGACGTGATCGTCGCCCGCCCCGAAGGTCTGTATTGCAGCGCGGGCGACTTCTACATCGACCCCTGGAAGCCGGTGGCCCGCGCCGTCATCACCCACGCGCACTCTGACCACGCACGCAGCGGGCACGGCAGCTACCTTGCCCACAGCCACAGCGAAGGCACGCTGCGCACGCGCCTCGGCCACGGCATCAACTTGCAAACGCTGGACTATGGCCAAACCATCACGCACCATGGCGTGAAACTCTCGCTGCATCCGGCCGGCCATGTGCTGGGCTCGGCGCAGGTGCGGCTTGAACATGGCGGCCGGGTCTGGGTGGCGTCCGGCGACTACAAGACGCAAGCCGACGGCACCTGCTCGCCGTTCGAGCCGGTGCGGTGCGACACCTTCATCACCGAGTCAACTTTCGGCCTGCCGATTTACCGCTGGCCCACGCAGCAGGCGTTGAACGCAGAGATCAACGAATGGTGGCGGCGCAATGCCGACGCCGGGCGCGCGTCAGTGCTGCTGTGCTATGCCTTCGGCAAGGCGCAGCGCATCTTGCACGGCGTTGATCCCAGCATCGGCCCGCTCGTGATGCACGGCGCCATCGAGCCGCTGAACGCGGTGTACCGCGCCGCCGGTGTGCCGCTGCCGCCGACGCGGCGCGTCAGCGATGAAGGCGTCGATGCGCAACTGCTCAAGCGCGCATTGGTGCTGGCACCGCCTTCCGCGCAAGGTACGCCGTGGCTGAAACGATTCGGTAACTATGCCGATGCCTTTGCCAGTGGCTGGATGCAACTGCGTGGCACGCGCCGGCGGCGCGGCGTCGATCGCGGCTTCGTCATGTCCGACCATGCCGACTGGCCCGGCCTGCAGCAAGCCATCAAAGGCACCGGTGCCGACCGCGTGTTTGTCACGCACGGCAGCGTCGCGGTGCTGGTGCGCTGGCTGATCGAGAACGGGCTCGACGCGCAGGCTTTCAGAACCGAATACGGCGATGAGGATGCGCCTTCAGTTGATGAGGAAACAAGGGCCGGGGCCGAGGCGTGAAATCCTTCGCCGCGCTCTACCGCGAACTCGACGCGACCACCTCCAGCCTTGCCAAGCAAACGGCGCTGCAGCATTACCTGCGGGCTGCCGCGGCAGCCGATGCCGCCTGGGCGGTGTACTTTCTGGCGGGCGGCAAGCCGCGCCAGTTGGTGCCGACCAAGCTGTTGCGCGCGCTGGCGCAAGAGGCGGCTGGTTTGCCGCAGTGGTTGTTCGACGAAAGTTATGACGCTGTGGGCGACCTCGCCGAGACGATTTCGCTGCTGTTGCCGCCGCCCACCGAATCGCATGATTTGGGCCTGGCGGTGTGGGTCGAACAACGCCTGCTGCCGCTGCGCAACACCGCCCCCGAAGCGCTGACAGACACGCTGCGCGCACAGTGGGTGCAACTCGCGCCCGACGAGCGGCTGGTCTATTTCAAGCTGATAACCGGCAGCTTTCGCATTGGCGTGTCGCGGTTGCAGGTGACGCAGGCCCTTGCCGCTGTCGGCGGCATCGACGCCAAGCGTGTCGCACAGCGGCTGATGGGTTACCTGCATATCCGCGGCCAGCCGACAGCGAACGACTACAGCCGTTTGATAGCGCCCGAAGACCAGCTCGAACTCAATCACAAGACCAGTGGCCAGCCCTACCCGTTTTTCCTCGCGCATCCGTTCAACTTGCCGCTCGAACAGTTCGACGCGGCGCTTGGCGACCCCGCAGAGTGGCTGATTGAGTGGAAGTGGGACGGCATTCGTGCCCAGTTGGTGCGGCGCGCCGGTCAGGTCTGGCTGTGGTCGCGCGGTGAGGAATTGGTGACCGACCGCTTCCCCGAGTTGGCCACCATGGGCGAAGCACTGCCCGACGGCTGCGTCATCGACGGCGAGATCGTGGTCTGGCGCAAGGACGCGGCGCGGCCCGACGACCCTGGCAAGGTTCAGCTCTTTGCCGACCTGCAAAAGCGCATTGGCCGCAAAACGCTTGGCGCGAAATTGCTGCGCGACGTGCCGGTGGTGCTGCTGGCCTACGACCTGCTTGAGCTCGACGGCGTGGACCTGCGTGCCAGAGCGCAAAGCGAACGACGCGCGCTGCTCGACGCGCTCATCGCGCAGCTGCAGCATCCGCAGTTGCTGCCGAGCCCGACTCTGCGGGGTGCGTCGTGGGCCGAACTCGCCAGCCAACGCGAAGCCGCGCGCAGCCTGGGCGTCGAGGGCCTGATGCTGAAAGCGCGCAGTGCGCAGTACGGCGTCGGCCGCACCAAGGATGTCGGCGTCTGGTGGAAGTGGAAGATAGCCCCGCTCAGCGTCGACGCGGTGTTGATCTACGCGCAGCGCGGCCACGGCCGTCGCGCCAGCCTCTACAGCGACTACACCTTCGCCGTCTGGGACGGCGCGCCCGATGCGGCCGAACGCAAGCTGGTGCCGTTCGCCAAAGCCTACTCGGGCTTGACCGATGCTGAAATGGGCCGCGTCGATGCGGTGATTCGCAAGACCACCATCGAGAGCTTCGGCCCGGTGCGCAGCGTCAGGCCGACGCTGGTGTTCGAACTCGGCTTCGAAGGCATTGCGCGCAGTCCGCGCCACAAGAGCGGTATTGCGGTGCGCTTTCCGCGCATGCTGCGCTGGCGCGAAGACAAGCCAGTGGCCGAGGCGGATACCTTGCAGACGCTGGCGGCGTTGTTGCCGTCATGACCGCCGCCGGTGAGCGTCGGCCTCATGCGCCAAGACAAAAGCTTGCTGTCACCCCGTGCGCGTGACACGCGTGTTCCTGGTCGGTTCCTTTCGGTGCGAAGTGCTTGATCAGCTTGCGGCAACGCGTGTTCCCCGCCTGGCCGCCTCGATGGCGGCGATGTCGATCTTTCTCATGGTCATCATGGCCTCGATTGCGCGTTTGGCCGCTGCACGATCAGGGTCCGCCAATGCCGCTGTGAGCGCGCGTGGTGTGATCTGCCACGACACGCCCCACCTGTCTTTGCACCAGCCGCACTCGCTCTCCTGGCCACCATTTCTGACCACCGCGTTCCACAAGCGGTCGGTTTCGGCTTGATCGTCGGTGGTGATCTGAAAGGAGAACGCCTCGTTGTGCTTGAACTGCGGGCCGCCGTTCAGCCCGATGCAGGGTATACCGGCCACAGTGAACTCGACCGTTAAGACATCGTCTTTCTTGCCGCTGGGATAGTCGCCCGGTGCGCGCATGACGGTGCCAACGGCGCTGTTCGGAAAGGTCTCGGCATAGAAGTTCCTGATCAGCAAGAATGCTCAGCCCTCAGGTAGAGTGTCACGCCTTGAGACTGGTGCATGAGAAGCTATGCCGATCCAAACAGGAGATCGACCATGGCACAGAACAAGGTTCAGTACCAGCGCGGGCTGTCCGTGCTGGAGTTCTTCGATGAGTACGGCACGCCCGAGCGCTGCGAGGCAGCGGTGAGGGCCTGGCGGTGGCCGCATGGGTTCGTCTGCCCCCGTTGCGGCGCGACCTCGCACAGTGAGTTCCGTCGGGAGACCCGGCTGTACTTTCAGTGCAGCCACTGTCGCTATCAGTGCAGCCTGGTCAGCGGCACCATCTTTGAGGCCAGCAAGCTGCCGCTACCCAGGTGGTTCCTGGCCATGCACCTGATGACGCAGGCCAAGAACAACTGAACTTTGTCGCTGATCAGGAAGGCTGTTGTCGGCGAAGAAGTCGCGCACCGGCCGGCCGTACACGCGCTCGGCGGCTGGGTTCAGATGGAGCATCTCGTTGCCCACCAAGGAGATCGACCACACGACGTTGTCAATCGAATCGAGAACGCCCGAGAGTTTTTCTTCCGCACGGCTGCAGCACGCCGATGTGGCGATGTACCGCGCCAAGTCGATTGACCGCAACCGGTTCCAAAGCTATTCCATCGAAATGAGCGTGCAGTCACAGGAACGCCTGGAGCTCGAGTGCGCGCTGCGCGTCGCGGTGGAACGGGGGGCAGTTGGAGCTGCACTACCAGCCACAGGTCGAGCGCGAGGGCGGCCGCATCGTCGGCGTCGAGGCACTGCTGCGTTGGCACCACCCCACGCTGGGCATGGTGTCGCCCGCACGCTTCATCCCCGTGGCCGAGGAAACCGGGCTGATCATCCTGCGCCCAAGGCGCGGCATGGCATGCAAGCGGCCACACGGAACTGTCCGTGGCGATCAACATGTCGGCAAAGCCAGTTTCAGCAGCAGGACGTGCCGGCGCTGGTGCGCGATGTGCTGTGCCAAACGCGCATGCCCGCGAATCACCTGGAACTGGAACTGACGGAGTCGCGCTGATGCACGACACCGGCGCGGCGGTTGAAACGATGCGTCAAATCAAGAAGCTGGGCGTGCGCCTGGCCCTGGATGATTTCGGCACGGGCTACTCCAGCCTGAGCTACCTCAAGCGCTTCCCGATCGACGTTCTCAAGATCGATCAGTCATTCACGTTCGAAGTCACCAGCGACGACGGCGCCGCATCCATCACGCGCGCCATCGTCGCCATGGCGCAGTCATTGAGGATGACGACCGTCGCAGAGGGCGTGGAAACGGGGGAACAGCTGGACTTCCTCTGCGCACTGGGCTGTGATGTGATTCAGGGGTTTCATATCAGCCGCCCGCTGCCCGTGAGCCAGATCACGGCACTTCTCGACGCCAGACTGCCCCTTCCGCAACGCAGGAACGGCGGCACGGGTCCGCACAGGTCGGCCTTGTTGCCAATTCGAAGGCCGACGCACGCGCTGGCAGGTTCGCAGTGACTCGGCCACGGGGAACGAAGCTGCGCTGATCAGGCCTTGTGCTGCTGGCGCGACCAGTACGCACATGCCTCCCTGGCGCGAGCACGTGTCCGAACGCACCAAGCTCACCGGGCTCGCTGCAAAAGAAGTGAGCTCGCCTTCTTTTGCAGCGCCCTGCGCCAGATCGTCCAGAATGCCCTGTGGGCCGCCTACGCCGCGGCCCTGGAGAACGCGCGATGCCCAGTGAGCCGATGAAGCTTCGATTGCACGTGCCCGAGCCCACGGGCCGGCCCGGGCAGGCGACCGATTTCTCGTACTTGCGCGTCTCGGCTGCGGGCGATGTGTCGCGCCCGGCGGTTGACATCGTGCCCTCGCACACCGGCACGATGGCGTGGAAGCTGATCCGCGTGCTCGACGATGCCGGCCGCGCCGTCGGCCCCTGGGCGCCGCAGGTCGATGCCGAGGCACTGCGCCGGGGCCTGCGTGCGATGCTGCGCACCCGTGCCTTCGATGCGCGCATGCTCATCGCGCAGCGGCAGAAAAAAATCTCCTTCTACATTCAGTGCTTCGGCGAGGAAGCGATCGCGGTGGCGCATGCGCAGGCCCTGCAGCCCGGCGACATGTGCTTCCCCTCTTATCGCCAACAGGGCCTGCTGCTGGCGCGCGACGACATCGATATCGTCGAGCTGATGTGCCAGCTGCTGAGCAACAAGCGCGACCCGATCCGCGGCCGCCAGTTGCCGGTGATGTACTCGTACAAGCGCGCCGGCTTCTTCTCGATCTCGGGCAACCTGGCCACGCAGTTTGTGCAGGCCGTGGGCTGGGCCATGGCCTCGGCGATCAAGGGCGACAGCAAAATTGCCTCGGGCTGGATCGGTGACGGCTCCACCGCCGAGGCCGACTTCCACAATGCCCTGACCTTCGCCCACGTCTACCGTGCGCCGGTGATCCTGAACGTGGTCAACAACCAGTGGGCGATCTCCACCTTCCAGGCCATCGCGGGCGGCGAAGGCACCACGTTTGCCGCGCGCGGCGTGGGTGCCGGCATCGCTTCATTGCGTGTTGACGGCAATGACTTCCTCGCGGTGCTCGCGGCCTCGCGCTGGGCCGCTGAACGGGCACGCCGCAACCTCGGGCCGACGCTGATCGAATGGGTCACCTACCGCGCCGGCGCGCACTCCACGTCTGACGACCCGTCGCGTTACCGGCCGGCAGACGACTGGCAGCACTTCCCGCTTGGCGACCCGGTGGCGCGCTTGAAGCAGCACCTCATCGGCCTGGGCGTTTGGACGGAAGACGAACACGCGCAGACGCTGAAGGCGTTGGACGCAGAGATGTCGGCCGCACTGAAACAGGCGCTGCAACATGGCTCGGTGCTCGATGGCCACATCCCGCCGCTGGCCACGATGTTCGAAGATGTCTACCAAGACATGCCGCCGCACTTGCGCGAGCAAATGCGCCAGGCTGCCGAACAGGAGCACTGACCATGGCAACCATGACCATGATCCAGGCCCTGCGCTCAGCGATGGACGTGATGCTCGGCCGCGACGACCAGGTGGTGGTCTTCGGTGAAGACGTGGGCTACTTCGGCGGCGTCTTCCGCTGCACCGAGGGGTTACAGGCCAAGTACGGCTCGCAACGCGTGTTCGACTCGCCCATCGCCGAAGGCGGCATCGTCGGCACGGCCATCGGCATGGCGGCCTATGGCCTGCGGCCGGTGGTCGAAGTGCAGTTCGCCGACTACTTTTATCCGGCCTCGGACCAGATCGTCTCTGAGGCAGCGCGCCTGCGCTACCGCTCGGCCGGCGACTTCACCGCGCCGGTCGTGATCCGCATGCCCTGCGGCGGCGGCATCTACGGTGGGCAGACGCACAGCCAGAGCCCGGAGGCGTTGTTCACGCATGTCTGTGGCCTGCGCACGCTGATGCCGAGCAACCCGTACGACGCCAAGGGCCTGCTGATCGCGGCCATCGAGTGTGGCGACCCGGTCATCTTCCTCGAACCCAAGCGCCTGTACAACGGGCCCTTCGATGGCCACCACGAGCAGCCCGTCGTGCCCTGGTCGGCGCACCCCAAGAGCGACGTGCCCGAGGGCCACTACACGGTGGCGCTCGAATCGGCCAGCATCGTGCGCCCGGGCGAAGACTTGACGGTGCTGACCTACGGCACCATGGTCTACGTGGCCGAAGCCGCGGCGCGCGAAACCGGCATCGACGCCGAAGTGATCGACCTGCGCAGCCTGTGGCCGCTCGACCTGCCCACGCTCGTCGATTCAGTGAAGAAGACCGGCCGCTGCGTCGTGCTGCACGAGGCCACGCGCACCAGCGGCTTCGGCGCCGAGCTCACGGCGTTGATCCAGGAGCATTGCTTCCATCACCTCGAAGCGCCCATCGAGCGCGTGACCGGCTACGACACGCCCTACCCGCATGCGCTGGAGTGGGCCTACTTCCCGGGCCCGAAGCGCGTGGGGCAGGCGTATCGGAAGGTGATGGGGTCATGACAAGGGC
>JANMYI010000621.1:0-1914 GCA_031381955.1 Burkholderiales bacterium | reverse complement strand
AGCCCTCCAGCGGGCGCGTTTGCTGCTGGTACACGTCGAGCCGGTGGCGCACCGTGGCTTCGGTGTCGTCCACGCGCTGGATCAGGTCTTCGCCCGTCACGTCGTCCTTGCCGGCCACCTTGGGCGGGTTGAACGCGATGTGATAGGTGCGGCCTGAAGGTTGATGCACGCGCCGCCCGCTCATGCGTTCGATGATGGCGCTGTCGGGCACGTCGATCTCAAGTACAACATCAAGTCGAACGTTAGCCGCCTTCATGGCCTCGGCCTGGGGAATGGTGCGCGGAAAGCCGTCGAACAAGAAGCCGTTTGCGCAGTCGGGCTGGGTGATGCGTTCCTTCACCAGGCCGATGATGATGTCGTCGCTGACCAGTGCGCCCGAATCCATCACCTTCTTGGCCGCCAGGCCCAGCGGCGTGCCGGCCTTGACGGCGGCGCGCAGCATGTCGCCGGTGGAGATTTGCGGAATGCCGTACTTCTGGCAAATCTGCGTGGCTTGCGTGCCCTTGCCCGCGCCGGGCGCCCCCAACAGGATCAGTCTCATCGTGGTCTCGCCTCGTGTGTGTGGCTCTTGTGTGTGGGTTCGCTGCCGCGGGCCTGGCATGTGCCGCGCGGCCCGGCGAGGCGAATTATGGCGCGCAGTCTTTCGTCAAACTGATGTGCCGGCGGCGAACAGCGCGCGCACGCGGGCCAGGTCTTGCGGCGTGTCAACGCCGATGCCGGGTGAGGTTTCGCTCACCATCACCGCAATGCGTTCGCCATGCCACAGCACGCGCAACTGTTCCAGCGCTTCGAGCTGTTCCAAGGGTGCGGGGCTCAAGCGCGGGAAGCGGCGCAGGAAGCCGGCGCGGTAGGCATACAGGCCCACATGGCGCAACGGCGCCGGCTCGGGCAGGGCTGAGTTGCTCTGGGGCGCGTCGCGCCAGGCCGGTATCGGCGCGCGGCTGAAGTACAGCGCGCGGCCCTGCGCATCGAGCACCACCTTCACGATGTTCGGGTTCGTGAAGTCAGCCGCCGAAGTGATGGCGTGGGCCACGGTGCTCATCACGCAATCAGGCCGTTGCCGCAGCAGTTGCGCGGCCTGGTGCACCAGTTCGGGCTCGATCAACGGCTCGTCACCCTGCACGTTGACCACCAGGTCGTCGCCATCCAAACCGATGAGTTCACAGGCCTGGGCCAGGCGGTCGCTGCCGCTGGCATGGTCAGTGTGAGTGAGCAAGGCTTTCACGCCGTGGGCCGTGCAAGCGTCGACGATGCTCACATCGTCTGCCGCCACCACCACCTGGCGCGCGCCAGACTGCGCCGCACGTTGCGCCACGCGCACCACCATGGGCACGCCGGCGATGTCGGCCAGCGGTTTGTTGGGCAGGCGGGTGGAGGCCAGCCGCGCGGGGATCAGGACGTGAAAGTCCAAAGCTTCAGGCGCCCAAGCCGCCACCCGGTGCGGGCGTGGGCGTGGGTGTGGGCGTAGGCGTGGCTGCGTCCAGGCTGCGCGCTTCGCTTTCCAGCAAGCACGGCAGGCCGTCGCGGATGGGGAAGGCCAGGCGGTCGGCCGGGCAACTGAAGCCGGTGGGGCGCAGTTGCTCGTCGCGCAGCAGTTGCAGCGGGCCGCGGCACACGGGGCAGACCAGCAGTTCGAGCAGGCGCAGATCAAGGCTCATGGGCGGGTGCAATGCCTTAGTGCAGTGTTCGACACCGTGTGGAACATAAAACCGCGTCTTTGGCCGCCTGGCGTCGTTGCAAATCCTCGCCATGCCAAAGGGCATGACTGCGGTTTGCGCCTAGCCAGACGACCAAATTCATCGGTTTTCTTAAGTTCCACACAGCATCGAACACTGCACTAGAGGCTGCGCTGCCACCAGTCACCGGCCAGCATCTGCTGCAAGTGGTCGATGAAGCGTGTCACCTTCTGCGGCA
>JANMYI010000616.1:0-8700 GCA_031381955.1 Burkholderiales bacterium | reverse complement strand
GATGGCACCCGGCACGTTCAGGCCGCAGGCCACGCTCCAGGTGTCACTGGCCAGGCCACGCGCGCCCCACTTCACGGCGCCCGTGGTCATGTCCAGCGCCACGATGGAATCAAAGTGGTTGTCGGCGCTTTGGCAACTGTCACCACCGCCCGCAGCCTGGCAGTCAAGCACCGTCTGCGGCACCATGTAGTTGTTGCCGGTGGCCACGAACAGCAGGTTGCGCTTGACATCGGCCGCGCCCGTGCTGCCCCAGATGGCACCGCCGTGGTAGCCCGCCGGCACGGTGTAGGTCTTCCACTTCACCGCGCCCGTGGCCACATCCAGCGCCGTGACGCTGCCGCGGAAGTTCCAGCTCCAAAAGCCCGGCGGCACGAAGGCGGAGAGCAGCTCTTCGTTCGATGCCGTGCCCACGAAAGCCGTGCCGTTCACGATGAGTGCCGAATGCGTGACGTACGAATAGGCCGTGCTGTCAACCGTGGTGGACCAAAGCGTGGCGCCCGTGTTCTTGTCTACCGCAAACACCTGCGCAGGCGCCGCGTTGGCTTGGCCGAAGCTCGGCCCCAACAAACGCCCAGCCTGGTTGCCCAGGATCAACAGGTTGCCGCTCACGGCCGGCGTGGCGCGCGCGAAGTCGCCCGGCACGCCAGTGATGGCAGCGACGGACTTCTTCCACACCAGCACGCCGCTGTGGCGGTTCACCTTGTAAAGCGAGCCGGTTGAATCGGGGAAGTAGAGGAAGTCGCCATCCACTGCGGGGTTGGCGGTCACGTCGCCATCGGTGCTGAAAGCCCATTTCACGCTGAGCCCAGCCACGTTCTTGTTGGTGAGCTTCGTTTCACTGGTCTGGTGGCGTGAATTCTTCAAGTCATGCCCGGCAGTGGGCCAGTCGGCCGCCGCGCAAGTTTGGCTGGCAAAGACAAGCACCGAAGCGGCAAGCACGTTGCTGGCGTGCGCTGGCGTTGTTTTCATCTGGACGCTCCTTCAAGAGGCACAAAGGCGTCGCGGTGAAGGTGGCCGAATTCATGGGCAACCGGTGCGTGTGGACGACGCCACCCCATCCCCGCAGTGCGGCCGATGATGCAACGATCACGCTCGCACGGAACTCTTTTTGCTCGGCCGCGGCTCTAGGGATTGCGCCACGTTGCGCGGGGTAGCGAGCCTGCGCGCCACGCCGGCCACCGAAGGCAGCTTGCGCCTTGATGCCAGCACTTCGGCGATGTCTTCACTCGCGCCGTCGATCAAGGTTTGCGCGGCGCGCTCGGCCTGCTGCGGCGCGCGCGCGATCACGGCGTCGAGCACCGCGCGGTGCAGCGGCAGTGATGACGCCGGCCCATATTCGCGCGAGGTGCTGATCTCGAAACTGGTGCGCAACAGCGCACCCAAGGCCTGGCTCATTTGCACCAGCATGCGGTTGTGGCTGGCGCGCAGCAGGCCCTGGTGAAACGCCAGGTCGTGGCTGACGTAATCGCCACCGTGGTCAATGGCGTGTTTCATGCCGGCGTAGGCGGCTTCCAGGCCGGCCACGTCAGCCGCGCTGGCCCGTTCGGCCGCCAGGCGCACGGCGGCGGGCTCCACCACGCGGCGCAGCTCTTGCACATCGCGCAAGAACTCGCGCGTCAGGCCGGCCTTGCTTTGCCAGGCCACCACATCGGGGTCGAACCAGTTCCAGTTGTCGCTGGGCAACACGCGCGTGCCGAGCTTGGGGCCGGTGACCACCAGCCCCTTGGCCACCAATGACTTCACCGCCTCGCGCACCACCGTGCGGCTCACGCCTAACGCTTCACATAAGCTTGGCTCGGGCGGTATGGCGCTGGCGGGCGGGTAGCGGCCCGCGACGATGGCTTCGCCCAGGGCATCGAGCGTGTGACCGTGGAAATTCTTGATCGCCATGGGCGCCAATCAGCCGGGGCTCAGCCGCGCAGGAACAGCGTGGTCAACGGCTCGCTGCCAACTTGCCGGCTCCAGTGCCCATGCACGTTTGCGTCGAACACCGCACCGGCAGGCAAGGTGTCAGCCGAATGGAAATGCTCACCGGGGTTGAAGATGCGCGAGCTGCCGTCTTGCAGGCCGATTTCCATTTGCCCGCCCAGGATGAACACCCACTGAGGTATTCCAGTGCAATGGAACTCGCTGCGAAAACCCACCGGGCTCATGCGCAGTTGGTAGCCGGCGCTGGGCATGAGAGCCGACAGCCGTGCCGCCGGGTTGCCCTCGTTCAACGGCACGGCCTCTTGCCGAAAGCGGGCGCGGCCATCGGCGTCGGTGTACAGAATGGTCTTGGTGAAGCTCATGCTTTGCTTCCTTGAAGTTGCTGCAACGCCAGGCTCACCAACGCAGCCGGGTCCTGGTTGATGTTCAGTTCAATGGCTTGCTCATCGGCCCGCGGCGCCTGCAGCGTGTCGAGCTGGCTTTGCAGCAGGGCGGCCGGCATGTAGTGGCCGCTGCGTGCAGCCAGGCGTTGTTCGAGCACGGCGCGTTCGCCGTGCAGGTGAATGATGCGCAGGCCGGGCGCACCGCGGCGCAAGACATCGCGATAGCTGCGTTTGAGCGCCGAGCACGACACCACCACGCCGCGCGCTTGCGCCTCAGACAAGCGCTGGGCGATGGCCAGCAACCAGCCTTGGCGGTCTTCATCGCGCAACGGCAAGCCGGCCGCCATGCGCGCCACGTTGGCGGGTGGGTGCAGCATGTCCCCTTCTAGAAAGTCAATGCCCAATGCCTGGGCCAAGCCCGCGGCCACCGTGCTCTTGCCGCAGCCGCATACGCCCATCACCACCACCAGGGGCGCGTTCAACGCGGTACCTTCATGCTTCGCACTCAGCACTTCGCCCGCGAGCTCATACCGTTCGCGCCGGCCGGCTCAGCCCTGGCATTCAGGCACCGGCGTGAGCAAGGGTTGGCCGGTGAAATGTGCGGCAATGTTGGCCACCGCCAAGTCGGCCATGGCCTGGCGCGTGTGCGCGGTGGCGCTGCCGATGTGCGGGGCCAGCACCACATGCGGCAGGTCGATCAAGGCCTGCGGCACGCGCGGCTCGTCTTCAAACACATCCAGGCCGGCGCCAGCGATCACGCCTTTTTGCAAGGCATCAATCAAGGCCGCTTCATCCACCACCGAACCCCGCGCCACGTTGATCAAGAAGCCCTGTGGGCCGAGCGCGGCCAGCACTTCGGCATTGATGAGCTTGCGCGTGCCCGCGCCGCCGGGGGTGACGACGGAGAGAAAGTCACTCTGCGCGGCCAGCTCTCTCACGCTGGCCACAAAGCGGTAAGGCAGCTCAGGCTTGGCCGTGCGCGCCGTGTACGCCACGCTCATGCCGAAAGCCAGCGCGCGGTGCGCAATGGCCTGGCCGATGCGGCCCATGCCCACCAGGCACAGTCGCGCGCCGCTCATCTTGCGCGCCAGCGGCATGGCGCCCTTCAGCCAGGCACCGCTGCGCACGTAGCGGTCGGCCGCGGGCAACTGGCGCGCGGCGCCGAGCATCAGGCCGATGGCGGTGTCGGCGACATCGTCGTTCAGCACATTGGGCGTGTGCGTCACCATCACGCCGCGCGCCTTGGCGGCGGCCACATCCACGCCGTCATAACCCACGCCCATGATGGCAATGAGCTTCAGCGCCGGCAGCGCGTTGATGAGCTCGGCGCCGACTTTGGTTTCGCCGCCACCGGCCACCACCTGCACGCCGGGCGCCAGGGCGGCGAAGGCGGCGGGGTCGGTGAGGTGCAGGCGATCAAGGAACTCGAAGTTCGCCTTCAGTGCGGTGCTGTAGAAAGGTGAGAGCGGCGCGGCGGCCAGAACGGGGGGCTTGGAGGGTGTGGGCATTGGGAGTTTCACTGGGGGGCAATTCAATCGTCATACCATAATATCTCCGGCCTTCACCCAAGCCTGTACGGGAAAGCCAGCACACGATGAGCAGTGATTCAAAGCCCGCACCAAAAACCGGACGCAAGCCGCTGCGCAGCCAGAAATGGTTCGGCCGCCAAGACCGCGACGGTTTCGCCTACCGCAGCTGGGTCAAGGGCAAGGGCGTGCCGCACGACCAGTTCGATGGCCGCCCGGTCATCGGCATTTGCAACACCTTCAGCGAACTCACGCCCTGCAACTCGCACTTCCGCACGCTGGCCGAGCAGGTGAAGATCGGCGTCTACGAAGCGGGTGGTTTTCCGCTCGAATTCCCGGTGATGAGCCTGGGCGAAACGCTGTTGCGTCCCACGGCCATGCTGTACCGCAACCTGGCCAGCATGGACGTTGAGGAAAGCCTGCGCGGCAACCCGATTGATGGCACGGTGCTGCTGTTCGGCTGCGACAAAACCACGCCCAGCCTGTTGATGGGTGCAGCCAGTGTCGACCTGCCCACCATCGGCGTCAGCGGCGGGCCCATGCTCAGCGGCAAGTTCCGCGGGCAAGAGCTGGGCTCGGGCACGGGCGTGTGGAGCATGAGCGAGCAGGTGCGTGCCGGCACCATGAAGCTGGCTGATTTTTTCGAGGCCGAAAGCTGTATGCACCGCAGCCACGGCCATTGCATGACCATGGGCACGGCCAGCACCATGGCCAGCATGGTTGAAGCGCTCGGCATCGGCCTGCCCGGCAACGCGGCCTACCCGGCGGTGGATGGCCGGCGCAACGTCATCGCCCGCGAAGCCGGCCGGCGCATCGTGCAGATGGTGAAAGACGATGTGAAGTTGTCGCAGATCCTCACGCGCCAAGCGTTCGAAAACGCCATCCGCACACTCGCCGCCATTGGCGGCAGCACGAATGCCGTCATCCACTTGATCGCCATTGCCGGGCGCGTGGGCGTGCCGCTGACGATCGATGACTTCGACAAACTCGCCAGCACCCTGCCCTGCCTGGTGAACCTGCAACCCTCGGGCCAGTACCTGATGGAAGACTTTTGCTATGCCGGCGGCCTGCCCGCGGTGCTGAAGCAAATTGAACACCTGCTGCACAAGGATGTGCTCACCGTGAGCGGCATGACCATGGGCCAGAACATTGCCGCTGCGCAGACCTTCAATGCCGATGTCATCAAGCCCTTTGCGGCGCCGTTCAAGGCGAATGCGGGCATCGCCGTGCTGCGCGGCAACCTGGCGCCGCGCGGGGCCGTCATCAAGCCCAGCGCGGCCACGCCGGTTTTGATGCAGCACACCGGCCGCGCCGTGGTGTTCAACGATTCAGATGACTTTCACGCCCGCATTGACGATGAAGCATTGGATGTGGACGAGACCTGCATCCTGGTGCTGAAAAACTGCGGCCCCAAGGGCTACCCCGGCATGGCCGAGGTGGGCAACATGCCGCTGCCGCCCAAGGTGCTGCGCCAGGGCATCACCGACATGGTGCGCATCAGCGATGCGCGCATGAGCGGCACCGCCTACGGCACGGTGGTGCTGCACACCGCGCCCGAAGCCGCCGCCGGCGGGCCGCTGGCGCTGGTGCAAAACGGCGACCTGATCACACTCGATGTGGCCGGGCGCCGCCTGCATTTGCATGTAGATGACGCCGAGCTGGCGCAGCGCCGCGCCGCCTGGCAGGCTCCGGCGCCGGCCATGAGCAGCGGCTACTGGAAGCTGTACATCGACCACGTGTTGCAGGCCGACGAAGGCTGCGACCTTGATTTCTTGCGCGGGCAACGCGGCTCGGCGGTACCAAAGGACAACCATTGACATGAACAACTCCAAGATCGCCCTCGTTACCGGTGCCGGCAGCGGCATCGGCCAAGCCTGCGCGTTGGCCTTGCTGAGCGAAGGCTGGCAAGTGGGTCTGTTGGGCCGCCGTGCGGATGCCCTGCAAGCCACCGTCACCGCCGCCGGCGCGCACGGCGCGAGCGCCCTGCCCCTGCCCTGCGACGTAGGCCAGGAAGATCAAGTCACCGCCGCCTTCAACACCCTGCGCCAGCGCCACGGCCGGCTCGACCTGGTGTTCAACAACGCCGGCGGCGGCCTGGGCTCCACCACGCCCGACTTGGTGAGCGGTGAAGACTGGCGCCGCATCGTTGATGTCAACTTGAACGGCGTGTTCTATTGCCTGTCGCAAGCCTTCAAGCTGATGCGCGAACAAGCGCCTCAGGGCGGACGCATCATCAACAACGGCAGCATTTCAGCGCACGCGCCGCGGCCGGGCTCGATCGCCTACACCGCCACCAAGCATGCCGTCACCGGCCTGACCAAAACTGCCGCGCTCGACGGCCGGCCGTTCGACATCGCCGTGGGCCAGATCGACATCGGCAACGCCGCCAGCGAGATGACGGCGCGCATGGTGAACGGCGTGCCGCAGGCCGACGGCAGCGTGCGGCCCGAACCGCGCATGGATCTGCAAGCCGTGGTCGACACCTTCATGACCATGGCGCGCTTGCCGCTTTCCGCCAACATCCTCTTCACCACCGTCATGGCCACCAAAATGCCCTTTGTGGGGCGTGGCTGAATTCAAGCGTTAAAGCCTGCGTCGCGCTGCGCTGCCCGAGTTCGACACTCACCCCTTCACCACCGGAGTCACCCCATGAAACGCCACGCCCTCAAGACCTTGTTCGCCCTCGCCGCCGCCACGCTGCTGGCCGCCCCCGCCGTGGCCCAAACCAAGCTGAAATGGGCCCATGTGTACGAGACCAGCGAGCCCTATCACACCGAAAGCGTGTGGGCCGCCGAAGAGATCAAGAAACGTACGAACGGCAAGTTCGATATCCAGGTCTTTCCAGCTTCGTCGCTCGGCAAAGAGACCGACATCAACCAGGGCATGCAGCTCGGCACGGTGGACATGATCATCAGCGGCCCTTCGTTCGCCGCGCGCAGCTACCCGCGTCTGGGCATTGCCTACTACCCCTTCATCTTCCGCGATGGCGACCACTTGCTGGCCTACAGCAAGAGCCCGGTGTTCAAGGAAATGATCGACGGCTTTCGCGAGAAAACCGGCATCCAGATCCTGGCCTACACCTACTACGGCGCGCGCCACACCACTAGCCAGAAGGCCTTCACCGATTGCGCCGGCATGAAGGGCTTGAAGATCCGCGTGCCCGATGTTCCGGCCTACCGCGCCACGCCCGAGGCCTGCGGCGCCAACCCCACGCCGATTGCCTTTGCCGAGGTTTACCTGGCGCTGCAAAACGGCACGGTGGATGCGCAAGAAAACCCGCTCACAACCATCGAGGCCAAGAAGTTCTATGAAGTGCAAAAGCACATCATGCTCACCGGCCACATCGTCGATGGACTGACCACGCAAGTGGCACCGCATCTGTGGACCAAGCTGACCGATGCCGAAAAGAAAATCTTCTCAGACGTGGCGCTCGAAGCCGCCGCCCGCGCCACCGCGCAAATCAAGAAGCGCGAGGCCGAGTTGGTGGATGAGTTCAAGAAGAAGGGCTTGAACATCGTGCAGGTCAACCGCCAGAGTTTTGTCGATGCGGTGTTGAAGACGAAATCGGTCGAGAGCATGGGCTTCGACAAAAAGGACTACGACCGCATCGTCAGCACCAAATAAGGCCGCACGACATGGACATCGATGCCGGCCCCAAGGTGATGGGCGATGACGGCGAGTTCCACGCCACCGATGAAGCCGTGGACTTGTCGCACACGCCCATCGAGGCCTGGTTCGCACTGGCCCTGTTCTGGGCCTTGGGCGGCGTCGTGTTCTATCAGTTCTTCACGCGCTACGCGCTCAACAACTCGGCCTCGTGGACCGAGGAGATCGCGCGCTACCTGCTGATCGGCGTGGTGTTCGTGGGTGCTTCCATCGGCGTGGCCAAGAACAACCACATCCAGGTTGACCTGCTGTACCGCTACCTGGGCAAGGGTGTGTCGCGCGCGCTGGCCATCGCGGTCGACGTCATCCGCATCGCATTCTTCTTGTCGATGAGCTTCTTCACCTTGCAGATGATGCAGAAGATGGGCAACTACCAGATGACCATCGTCGACCTGCCGATGAACATCGTCTACGCCGTGGTGCTGTTCGGCTTCATAGCCATGGCACTGCGCTCGTTGTGGGTGGCCAAGGTGCACTGGCAGCGCGGCTATAGCGTGCTCGAGCGGCCTGAATCGACGATGGAAGATCGGTAGGAAGAACAAGCATGCTGAAGATCATCTTCCTGCTCCTCATGACCGGCGGCGTGCCGGTGGCCATTGCGATGGCCGGCGCTTCGCTGATCTACATCCTGGCCAGCGGCAACCAGCCTGGCTTGACGGTCATCCACCGCATGATCGGCGGCATCGACAGCTTCCCCCTGCTCGCGGTGCCCTTCTTCATCCTCGCCGGCAACCTGATGAACAACGCCGGCGTCACCAACCGCATCTACAACTTTGCGCTGGCGCTGGTGGGCTGGTTGAAGGGCGGCCTGGGCCATGTAAACGTGGTCGGGTCGGTCATCTTCGCCGGCATGAGCGGCACCGCCATCGCTGACGCCGCCGGCCTGGGCACGGTGGAAATCAAGGCCATGAAGGACCATGGCTACGACCTTGAATTTGCCGTGGGCGTCACCGCGGCGAGCGCGACGCTGGGGCCGATCATCCCGCCCAGCCTGCCCTTCGTCATCTACGCCATGATGGCTAACGTTTCAGTTGGGGCACTGTTCCTGGCTGGCATCCTGCCCGGCGTGTTGATGGCGCTGTTGATGATGGTCACCGTGGCCTACTTCGCGCACAAGAACGGCTGGGGCGGCGACGTCAAATTCTCCTGGCCGCGCATCGGCCGCGCGCTGATGGAACTGGCCCTGGTGATCGTCT
>JANMYI010000610.1:0-1574 GCA_031381955.1 Burkholderiales bacterium | reverse complement strand
CTGACGCTGGCCACACGACAAGACAGGCAGGACCGCATGGCCAAGGTGATCCACAGCATGATCCGCGTGCTCGAGCTCGAGCGCTCGCTGAAGTTCTACGCCGACGTGCTCGGCCTGCACGAAGCGCACCGCCTGGACTTCCCCGATTTCGCACTCGTTTACTTGCGAAACGAAGACAACGATTTCGAGATCGAGCTGACCCTGAACAAGGGCCGCGAAGAGGCCTACACGCACGGCAGTGGCTATGGCCATGTCGGCGTGGTGGTACCCGATGTCAGCGCCACCCGCGCCGACCTGGTGGGCAAGGGCTACGAGCCCGCCGAGGTGAAGGAATTCAAGCGCGGCGACGAACTGCTGGCGCGCTTTTTCTTCATCCAGGACCCCGACGGCTACAAGATCGAAATGCTGGAGCGACACGGCCACTACCAGTAGCACGAGGCTGCCGCAACGGCCCTGTTGCGGCGGCAATCCCCCTGAGAAAACGGAGACACCCACGAAGAAAACCGCATCCCTGGTCCTGACCGTGCTTGGCGCCGCTGCGGCGCTGCTGGTGGCCAGCACGGTCCACGCCCAAGTCCAGGCCAATATCGAGAACCTGAAGCAGATGAAGCTCTCGGGGGTCGACCCGAGCCTGCCGCCGGTGGAGCAAGGCGGCGCCAACGCCGCGGCGCTGCGCGAGAACCTCAAGCGCGTCAAGCTGCCGCCGGGCTTCAAGATCGACCTCTACGCCGTGGTGCCCGACGCGCGCCACATGGCCGTGGCGCCGAACACCAACATGCTCTTCGTCGGCACGCGCAAGAACACCGTCTGGGCGGTCACCAACCGCAACAGTGGCGACGTGGCCACCGAGGTCAAGCCCTTCGCGCCGGCCGCCAAGTTCCATGTGCCCAACGGCGTGTGCTGGACCAAGGACGGTTTCCTGATCGTCGTCGAGCACAACCGCGTGCTGAACTTCCCGGCCGCCGAATTCTTCTATGAAGGCGGCGACGTGGCGGTGATCGAAACTGTGCCGCAGGGCAAGCTGATCCCGGTCGAAGAAGAGTCGTACAACCACCACGCGCGCACCTGCCGCGTCGGCCCCGACGGCATGCTTTACATCACGCTCGGCCAGCCGTTCAATGTGCCGCCGCGCAACAAGCTCGACCTGTTCAACAAGGTCGGCATCGGCGGCATCGTGCGCCTGGATCCGTTCAATGGTGGCAAGCGCGAGGTGTATGCCACGGGCATCCGCAACTCGGTCGGCCTGGAGTTCAATCCGAAGGACAAGACCCTCTGGTTCACCGACAACCAGACCGACGGCATGGGCGACGATATCCCGGCCGGCGAGATCAACCGCGCCACCAAGGCCGGCCAGTTCTTCGGCTACCCGTGGAAGCAGGGCAAAACGCGCATGACCGACGAGGGCTACGACAAGGATCCGCTGCCGGCCAACATCACCGACCCGCAGGTGTACATGGACGCGCATGCGGCCGACCACGGCCTGGCCTTCTACACCGGCAAGGCCTTCCCGGCCAAGTACCAGGGCGGCCTGTTCTCGGCCCAGCATGGCTCGTGGAACCGCACCACGCCGATCG
>JANMYI010000604.1:0-3195 GCA_031381955.1 Burkholderiales bacterium | reverse complement strand
CGTTGCGCCAGGCTCGTTCCTGACCCTGCATTACCGCCTGGCCGGCCCCGATGGGGCCGATCTCGTCAACACCTTTGCGGGCAAGCCCGCCACACTGGCCCTGGGCCAGGGGCAGTTGGCCCCGGGCATTGAAGCGCGGCTGCTGGGCCTGGCCGAAGGTGCGCACGAATGCATTGCACTCGATGCGGGCGAAGCCTTTGGCCCGCGCAACCCGGCTTTGCTGCAGCGCGTGAAGCGCGCCTTGCTGCACGAGCTGGGTGACCCCGACGCGCAATACCAGGTGGGCGACGTGGTGCAATTCCCGGCGCCCGCTGGAAACGACGGTTATGCCCGCCAGGCCGTCAGCGGGGTGCTGCGTGAAGACGGGGGTGAGTGGCTGCTGTTCGACTTTAACCACCCGCTGGCCGGCCAGGCCGTGAGCTTTGAAGTGCAATTGATTGGTGTGATGTGATGAATGAGCGTGATGGAGCAGCGTTGCTGCCGGGTGGTCTGAACGAAGTGGTGTTTGCCGAGCCGCGGGGTTTTTGCGCCGGGGTGGACCGCGCCATTGAAATCGTCGAGCGCGCGCTGAAGAAGTTCGGCGCGCCGATCTACGTGCGCCACGAGATCGTGCACAACACCTACGTGGTGGCCGATCTGAAGGCCAAGGGCGCGATCTTCATCGAAGACCTGGCCGATGTGCCACCCGGCGCCACGCTGGTGTTCAGCGCCCACGGCGTGAGCAAGGCGGTGCGCGATGAGGCTGATGCGCGCGGCTTCCAGGTCTTCGATGCCACTTGCCCGCTGGTGACCAAGGTGCATGTCGAAGTGGCCAAGCTGGCGCGCGAGGGTTATGAATTCATCATGATCGGCCACAAGGGCCACCCCGAGGTGGAAGGCACCATGGGCCAGTTGAGTGAAGGTATTTACCTGGTCGAAGACGTGGCCGGCGTGGCCCACGCGCAACCGCGCGGCGAGCGCCTGGCGGTGGTGACGCAAACCACGCTGAGCGTGGACGACGCGGCCGAGATACTGGCCGCGGTGAAGGCGCGCTTCCCGCATGTGCGCGAACCGAAGATGCAAGACATTTGCTATGCCACGCAGAACCGGCAAGACGCCGTGAAGCAGCTCGCGCCGCTGGTGGATGTGGTGGTGGTGGTGGGCAGCCCCAGCAGCAGCAACAGCAACCGCCTGCGCGAAGTGGCGCAGCGCCTGGGCACGCCGGGCTACATGGTTGATACGGCGGCCGACCTGAAGGCCGAGTGGTTTGAAGGCAAGCGTTGCGTGGGCCTCACGGCCGGCGCCTCGGCGCCCGACATCCTGGTGCGCCAGGTGATCGACCGGCTGCGCGAACTCGGCGCCGTGAGCGTGCGCAACATGGACGGCGTGAAGGAGCACACCCACTTCCCGCTGCCGCTGGGGCTGGGCGACAAGAGCATGCTGAGCGCAGGGCGATCCTGAAGCGCAGCCGCTTTCGCTTGGCCTCGCGCAGCGTGCGCGACATCAACGTTTGAAATCGCTTACTGGAAGCCAATCATGCTCGACATCAGCTTGCTGCGCCGCGACTTGGCCCAAGTCGTCAACCGCTTGCAAACCCGCCAGAACCCGCAACCCTTTTTAGACGTCGAGGTGTACGCCGCGCTCGAGGCCGAGCGCAAGGGCGTGCAGATGCGCACCGAAGCGCTGCAAGCGCAGCGCAATGCCTTGAGCAAGCAGATCGGCCAGTGCAAGGCCAAGGGCGAAGACGCGGCTGACCTGATGGCCCAGGTGGGCCGCATTGCCGCTGAACTGCAAAGCGGCGCCCAGCGCTTGCAAGCCATCCAGGCGCAGCTCGATGCCACGCTGATGGGCCTGCCCAACCTGCCGCATGACAGCGTGCCGCTGGGCAGCGATGAATCAGCCAACGTTGAGCTGAAACGTTGGGGCGTGCCGCGCGAATTCGATTTCACGCCGAAGGATCATGTCGATCTGGGCGCGCCGCTGGGGCTCGATTTCGACACCGGCGCACGCCTCAGTGGCGCGCGCTTCAGTTTTTTGCGCGGCCCGGTGGCGCGGCTGCACCGCGCGCTGGCGCAGTTCATGCTGGACGTGCAGACCACCGAGCATGGCTACACCGAGTGCTACACGCCCTACATCGTGAACCGCGAGGTGCTCGAAGGCACGGGCCAGTTGCCCAAGTTCAAGGAAGACATGTTCTGGGTATTGCGTGGTGGTGATGTAGCCCAGCCCGAGCAGTACCTCATCTCAACCAGTGAGATCTCGCTCACCAACAGCGTGCGTGGTGAGATCCTTGAAGCCACAGCCTTGCCCATCAAGCTGACGGCGCACAGCCCGTGCTTCCGCTCCGAAGCCGGCAGCGCCGGGCGCGACACGCGCGGCATGATTCGCCAGCACCAGTTTGACAAGGTCGAGATGGTGCAGATCGTTCACCCCGAACACAGCTACGCTGCACTCGAAGCGATGCGTGGCCACGCCGAGGCGATTCTGCAAAAGCTGGCCTTGCCGTACCGCGTGGTCACGCTGTGCGCGGGCGACATGGGTTTTGGCAGCACCAAGACGTATGACCTTGAAGTGTGGCTACCGGGCCAGAGTGCCTACCGCGAAATCAGTTCAGTCAGCAACTGCGAAGCGTTTCAAGCGCGGCGCATGCAGGCGCGTTTTCGCAATGCGCAGGGCAAGACGGAGCTGGTGCACACGTTGAACGGCTCCGGCTTGGCGGTGGGCCGTGCACTGGTGGCGGTGCTTGAAAACTACCAGTGCGCAGATGGCAGCATCGAGGTGCCGGCGGCGCTGCGTTCATACATGGGCGGGGCCGCGGAGCTGCGAGTTTGATCCGATAGAATCGCGCCCTTCGCAAGCGCCCGACCCGCGCAATCAACACCGGAGAGGTGGCAGAGTGGTCGAATGTACCTGACTCGAAATCAGGCGAACCGTAAGGTTCCGAGGGTTCGAATCCCTCCCTCTCCTCCAATGAAAATCCTAAGTGATTGATTAACTTAGGATTTTTTGCGTTATCTTGGAGATATTCTTAGCTACCCAACATACAGCCCAACAATACGAGAAGAGGTAGGCTCGCTGCCGGTGTTCAACGGTGGCGACCTGCTGGAACGCAGGGCTTCTCTGCGACCACGATGCTTAGAAGTCCCAATCTGCCCCACAGTTCGAACAGTGCGCGTTGGTTCCCTTCTCTTTCCGAGACAGTCCGGTTGCTAGCAG
>JANMYI010000588.1:0-4876 GCA_031381955.1 Burkholderiales bacterium | reverse complement strand
GAACGCGATGCCGCTGCGGTGCAGGGCGACGATGCGCTCGACCAGCGTCTCCAGCAGCGCCGGGTTCACGCCGGCAGCGGGTTCATCCAGCAAGATCAGCCTGGGCTCGATCATCAACACCCGCGCCAGTTCCAGCAGCTTGTGCTGGCCGCCTGAAAGCCGCCCGGCCAGGTGGCTGGCCTTGCTTTCCAGCGCGCAGGTTTCCAACACGCTCATGGCGCGCTCACGCGCCTGGCGTTCCTGGCGCGCCACCTGCGCCGGGCGCAGCCAGTTGTTCCAGAAGCGCTCGCCCAACTGCGCGCCGGGCACGAGCATCAGGTTTTCCAGCACCGTCATTTGCGGGAAGGGCCGCGGCACCTGGAAGGTGCGCGCCAGGCCACGGTGGAAGATGCGATCCGGGCTTTGGCCATCGATGCGCTGGCCCATGAAGTGGATGCTGCCGGCGCTGGGCGCCAGCGTGCCTGCGACCAGATTGAACAGCGTGGTCTTGCCCGCGCCGTTGGGGCCGATCAGGCCGGTGATGCGGCCGGCTTCAATGCGTAAGTCAACCTCATCCACCGCGCGCAGGTTGCCGAAGGTCTTGCGCACTTGGCGCAGTTCGAGCATGGGTGGCGGTGGGGTGGTCATGCCGTAATTTGACGCAGCGCGGTGATCTCGATTTCGACCAGCGCGCCTGCAACAGCCAGCGCGCAACACACCGTGGTGTTGGCCGGCCGCGCCGCGCCCAGGCGCTGTTTGAGCACGGCCGCCACCGCCGCCACATCGGCGCGATCGGGCACGTAGACGTGCACGCGGACTGTGTCGAGCAGCGTGGCACCCGCTTCAGCCAAAGCGCGTTCGATGATGTTCAGCGCGCACTGCGCCTGGGCTTGCGCGCCTGCGGCCAAGGTGCCGGTGGCAGCGTCGATGCCCACGGTGCCGGAGACGAACACCCAATCGCCTTGCGCCACGGCGCGCGCATAGCCGGCCAGTTCTTCCCAGGGCGAGCCGCTGCTGACCCAGCGCCTTGGCCCGTTGCTGGTTTCTGATCTCATACCGACACCTCCTGGAAATGCGCTTCGCGCCAGGTTTCGTTTAACAGGATGCTGCGCAGGCGTGCCACGGCATGCCACAGGTCAGCGTGCGACACCGTGGCGGGCGCCAGGCCGAAGCGGATCACATCAGGCTGGCGAAACGAGCTGACGACACCCGCGGACAGCAAGGCCTCACAGGTGGGCCCACCGCCCGGGCAACTGAAGGCCAGGTGGCCGCCGCGCTGCACATACTCAGCCGGCGACAGCCGCCGCACGCCCAAGGCGCCGCATTGCTGTTCCATCAACGAGGCTAACGTTTCAGACAAGCTGCGATGCTTGGCAAACAGCAGCGTCGGCACCACACCGGCCCAGATGCGCGCCGCGCATTCCATGGCCACGTTCTGCAACACCGGCATGGTGCCGCTGACCAATGACAAAGGCCCCGGCGCCGGTTCGTATTGCGCGCGGAAGTTCATGCGGTCGGCATGGCCCAGCCAACCCGGCAGGGCCGGCCAATCGCGGCCCTGCAAGTCGTGGCGAATGTAGGCCAGCGCCGCCGCGCCGGGCCCGCCCGACAGGTACTTGTAGCCGCAGGCCACGGCAAAGTCGGCGCGGCTGTCAGCCAGGCCAATGGGCACCACACCGGCGCTGTGCGACAAGTCCCACAGCACGCGCGCGCCCGCCGCATGCACCGCGGCGGTGGTGGCCGGCAAGTCCCAGCGCGCTGAAGCGCGGTAGTCCACATGCGCCAGCAGCACCATGGCCACGTCGCCTTGCAAGGCGACGCCCAATTCATCAGGCTGAGCAATCGGCCGCGCCCGCCAACGCCCCTGGCTGTGGCGCACGATGCCCTGCACCACATGCGCATCGGTGGGAAAGCCGTCGGCCTCGTAAACGATGACGTTGCGCTGCCCTTCAGCGGCGGCGAGTTGCAAGCCATAGGCCAGCAGCTTGTGAAGGTTCAGGCTGGTGTTGTCCACGGCAATCACGTCTTGCGCCGGTGCGCCAAGCAGCTCAGCCATGGCCGCGCCGATGCGTTGCGGCGCATCCAGCCAATCGGCCTGATGCCAGGCCTGGCGCCGCAGCGCCGACCATTCACCGTGCAGCGCCTGGGCCATGCGCTGCGGCACACTGCGCGGCATGGCGCCGATGGAGTTGCCATCGAGAAAAATGTGGCCCGGCGCAGGCGGCTCGAACTGCCCACTCAAGGCAGCGGTTTGATCGGCGGCGTCGAGCGCCAGGCAATGCTCCAAGGTGATCATGAGGCGCCGCTCACCAAGGGGATGCTGCCGGCATCAAGTTCAAGCCCGCCTTGCCCATACAAGCGCAGCGCCGCTTCGGGGCTGACGAAACCCGCCGCCACATCAGCCGCCACGCGCTCGCGTGCGCGTTGGCGCGCATCGCCGAAGCCGCCGCCTCCCGGTAAATCCACGCGCAGATGCGCGCCGGGTGGCACATGGATCGTGCCCTTGCCTTCGAACACCGTGTCGCCACCCGCGGCTTCAATGACGGCCACGCCCAGCGCGCCATCGTGCCCGCCCTGGCGGCCGCGTGCGGCGTGCGCCCGACGGTCGAACGTGGCGGCGGCGCAGGTGAAGGCCACGCCCGCGCGCGCACCGACCACGATGCGCTGCGCCAGGCCGCCGCGGTGCAGACCCGCACCACCCGAATCGCAGAGAAATTCCTTGTGCCAGAAGACCAGCGGCGCCTGCGCCTCAGTTACTTCAACCGGTATGCCGCCCACGCCCGAAGGGAAGGCGGTGGTGGACAAGCCGTCCAGCCCCGGCCGCGCGCCGGTGCCGCCCAGGCCCACGCTCATGGTGTTGAAGGCCGGCGCATCACCATACTGCGCGCCCTGCATCGCCAGCACCCAGATGCTGCCGGCGGATTCACCCGGCACCTGGCCGGCCAAGGCGGCTTCGAGGCAGCCGAACATCAGGTCGGGCAGCATCTGGCCCACCACGTGTCGCGCCGTCACCGGCGCCGGGCGCAGCGGGTGGACGATGCTGCCCGGTGTGGCCCGCACCTCGAAGGGCTCAAGCGAGCCGGCGTTGTTGGGCACCTCTGGGGCGACCAGGCATTTCAAACCGAAGACTGAATAGGCGTCGGTGTAGCACTTGGGTGAATTGATGCCGCGCCCCGATGCGGCGGATGAGCCGGCGTAATCGACCACGATGCGCTGGCCGTCGTTGTGCAGCTCGGCATGCAGGTCGATCGGTGCCTCGTAGCCATCAAGCCGCATGGCGGCGCGCCAGCGGCCTTGCGGCAGGCGGGCGATGGCCACGCACGTGGCCTGGCGTGAATGCTCGATGATGTGTGTGGCCAGTGTGTCGATGCTGGTCAACGCGAATTCACCCATCATGTCGCGCAGCCTTTGCGCGCCGACTTCATTGCAACTCACCAACGAGAGGATGTCGCCGCGCGCCTCGACCGGGTTGCGCGAATTGGCCTGGATGATGGCCAGCACGTCTTCGTTCAGTTGCCCCGCCTTCAGCAGCCGCAGGTGCGGGATGCAGGTGCCTTCTTCAAACACCGAACGCGCTTCGGCCGAGAAGCCGACACCGCCCACGTCGATGGTGTGGCAGGTGGACGCGAACAGCGCCACGGGCGCCTTGCCGCCAGCCAGGAACACCGGCGTCACCACCACGTAGTCGAACAAATGGCCGGTGCCCAGCCAGGGGTCGTTGGTGATGAAGACATCACCCGCGCGCATGTGGTGCAACGGGAAGCGCGCCATGAAATGCGCCACCGCGGCGGCCATGCTGTTCACATGGCCGGGCGTGCCGGTCACGGCTTGCGCGAGCATGCGACCTTGCAGGTCGTACACACCGGCGGAAAGGTCGCCCGCTTCGCGCGCCACCGTGCCGAAGGCGGTGCGCAGCAGGGCCTGCGCCTGTTCCTCCACCACGGCGATCAGGCGGTTCCACATCACCTGGGTGCGGATGGCGGCCAGCGGGTCGCTGCGGGCTGGTGTCGCGTTCATTTGCTGGAGTCTTGCAGATGAAGATGCAGGTGTTGCTGGTTGTCAACCCGCGCTTGCCAGCCGGCCGGCACCAGCGTGCTGGTTTCATGCTCCAGCACCAGCGCCGGGCCGGGCAGCGTGGCGCCGGGGGGCAGATCAAAACGCCAATGCAGATGGAAGTTAAGCGTCTGGCCCAGCGCCGGCTCCCAGACTTCGCGTTGGCCGATCGGCGCTGCCGCAGCGCCTGCACTGAGCAACTGCGCCACGGCACCAGGCAGCGGCGGCGTGGCCACGGTGACCGACCAGGTCACCACCTCCACCGCCGCGCCCGGAATGTGCAGGCCGTAGGCGCGCTCATAGGCGGTTTCAAAGTCAGCCAGCAGGCGCTGCACGGCCGCCTCATCCAAAGGCCCGGCGCTCAAGGGCACGCGCAATTCGTGGCCCTGGCCTTCGTAGCGCAGTTCGGCCAGGCGTGTCACCTGCAAGCTGGCGTTAGCTTGCCCGGCGGCCTGTGCTGCGGGCGCCACCACGGCGCGCGCTTCGTCTTCCATCTGCTTCAAGCGCGCGTTGCGCGGAGCCAGCTCAACGCCACTCAGGCGCCCGGCGTCGCTGCGCACCACTTCAAACGCCATCGGCGCGCGCAAGAAGCCGATGGCCGAGCCCACGCCCGCGCCGGCCGGCACCACGATGTGCGTGATGCCCAGCTTGGCCGCCAGCCGCGCCGCGTGCAGGGGGGCGGCGCCGCCGAAGGCGATCATGGTGCACTCGCGCAGCGCCTTGCCGCGCTCCACGGCGTGCACGCGCGCCGCGTTGGCCATGTTTTCTTCAACGATTTCCGAGATGCCCGTTGCCGCCCAGGTGGCACTCAGGCCCAGCGTTGCACCCACGCCTTGCAGCAAAG
>JANMYI010000532.1:0-7329 GCA_031381955.1 Burkholderiales bacterium | reverse complement strand
AGGAAAAGAACAAGCTCGTGTGGCTGGCACCGGCGCCGGCCAACAACACCTGGGCCATCGCCATTCGGCAAGACCTGGCGAGCAGCCAGAAGCTGAAGTCGATGACTGACTTCGGGCGCTGGGTGGCGGCCGGCGGCAAGGTCAAGCTGGCAGCGTCGGCCGAATTTGCCGAGCGCAGCGATGCGCTGCCGGCGTTTCAAAGCGCCTACGGCTTCAAGCTCGCGCAAGACCAGTTGCTGCTGCTCGCCGGTGGCGACACGGCGGCGACGATCAAGGCCGCGGCGCAGCAAACGTCGGGCGTGAATGCGGCCATGGCCTACGGCACCGATGGCCCCGTGGCCGCGCTGGGCCTGGTGATCCTCGACGACAACCTGGGCGTGCAGCCGGTGTACGCACCCGCGCCCGTGGTGCGCGCCGAGGTGCTGGCGCGGCTGCCGCAATTGGCCAGCCTGCTGGCCCCGGTGTTCGCCTCGCTTGATGCGCCCACGTTGCAAGGCCTGAACGCGCAAATTGCGCTGCAGGGGCGCGACGCGAAACAGGTGGCCGCGGCTTACCTGAAGGGCAAGGGTTTCATCAAGTGATGGCCACGCCGCCGCGCGAGTTGGCTGGTGTCTGATGTGACCGGCGCGGCGGGTGCGGCTGATGTGGCCGATGCAGCGCACGCCGCCCGCCCCGGCGTGGTGCGCAACCGGGTGCTGCTGACGCTCTTGCTCGGCGCGCTGGCCGCAGCCCTGGGGCCGGCTTTCGTCAGCGTGGCGCCAAACCGCTTGGTCTCGGGCGTGGGTGTGGCGCTGGCTGAGTTGATCGTGGGCCCATGGGTCTGGTTGGCCGCCCCGGCCTTTGTCCTGTGCATGGCCGTGTTTTTACCGCCCACCCGCGCCACCCAGGCGCTGGTGGCGCTGGCCGCCACGCTGTTGCTGGCCGGGCTGCTCGCCCTGGCCGGCGCCAACGCGGCGGCGCGCGCCACGGGCGCCAGCAGCCTGGCGCGCACCTCTTTGGCAGCGGGCTGCTGGGTCTTGGCAGGGCTGCTCTGGCTGGCTGCGGCTGACGCCTTGCAGCGCGCCCGTCTGGCCCCGGCCTGGCGCGTGTTGACGCACGCCGCCGTGCTGTTGCCGTGCGCCGCGTTGCTGGCCCTGGGCCTGCTCGACGAGTTGTCGTTGTTGAAGGAATACGCCAACCGGCAAGACGTGTTCGCGGCCGCCTTGCAGCGCCATGGCCTGCTCGTGGGTGCCACGCTCGCCGGTGCGCTGTTGCTGGGTGTGCCGCTGGGCATTGGCGCGGCGCGGCGCGAACGCTTCGCGCGGCCGTTGTTCGCGCTGTTGAACCTGATCCAGACCGTGCCTTCGATCGCGCTGTTTGCCCTGTTGATCGCGCCGTTGGCCGCTCTGGCGGCGTTGCTGCCGGGCTGGGGCATCAGCGGCATCGGTGTGCTGCCGGGCGTGGTCGCGCTCACGCTGTATGCGTTGCTGCCCATCGTGCACGGCGTGGCGGCCGGGCTGCGCCAGCTTCAACCCGATGTGCTCGACGCCGCCACCGGCATGGGCTTGAGCCCGCGCCAAGTGTTCTGGAACGTTGAGCTGCCGCTGGCGCTGCCGGTGTGGCTGGCGGCGCTGCGCCTGACCACGGTGCAGGTCATCGGCCTGGCCGTGGTGGCCGCGTTGATTGGCGCCGGCGGCCTGGGTGCGCTGGTGTTCCAGGGGTTGCTCAGCGGCGCGCTCGACCTGGTGCTGCTGGGTGTGTTGCCGGTGGTGGCGCTGGCCATCGGGGTGGACGGCGGCCTCACGCTGCTGGCCACGGCGCTGCACGGGCCACGGCCGTGATCGCCGTGATCGAGCTGCAAAACGTCAACAAGTCGTTTGGTGCGACGCCGGCGCTGGTGAATGTGTCGTTGACCATTGAACCTGGCGAATGCCTGGTGCTCATAGGCGCTTCGGGCTCGGGCAAGTCAACCCTGCTCAAACTGCTGAACCGCCTGCTGGAGCCTGACAGCGGCACGCTGGCCTTCATGGGCCAGAGCATGCGCAGTTTCCAGCCCGAAGCCTTGCGCCGCCGCATGGGCTATGCCATCCAGTCGATTGGCTTGTTTCCGCACTGGAACGTGGCGCGCAACATTGCCACCGTGCCCACGCTGCTGGGTTGGCCGCCGGCACGCATTGCGCAGCGTGTGGATGAATTGCTGGCCCTGCTGGGCCTGCCACCAGAACATTACCGCAACCGTTACCCGCACCAACTCTCGGGCGGGCAGCAGCAGCGCGTGGGCGTGGCGCGTGCGCTGGCGGCCGACCCCGAAGTGCTGTTGATTGACGAGCCTTTCGGCGCGCTCGACGCCCCCAACCGCCTGGCATTGCAACAAGCGCTGCAACGCATTCATCAGGCCACGGGCAAGACCATCGTCTTCGTCACCCATGACATCGACGAAGCCCTGCGCCTGGCCACGCGCATCGTGCTGTTAGACCATGGCCGCATCGTGCAGGCCGGCACGCCGGCGCAACTGCTGGAACACCCGGCCAACGCGCACGTGGCGCGGTTCTTTGGCGGCCATGAAGCCGGCCTGCGCCGCCTGGGCCTGCACACCGTGGCGCAGTGCCTGCGCGCCGGTGAGCACGCCGCAGGCCCGCCCCTGGCGGCCACGCTGACGCTGCGCGAAGCGCTGTTGTGCTTCCTGGCCAGCCACGCCACGCAGTTGCCCGTGGTCGACACGCAGGGCGGCCACCTCGGCGCCTTGCACCTGGCTGACTTGACGCAGCCGCTGCAGTGAGCGCCGCCTCACCCATGGCAGCCCCCACAGCCATGCCCGCAGTGTCAACTCGCGCCTGGCTGCACGACCCCTTGCCTTGGGCCCTGGGCGCCTTGCTGGCGCTGGCCTTCGGCATGGCTCACCTGAAGCCGCTGTTTGCCGTCATCTTCCCGCAGCTCGAGCGCCCGCTGTACGAGCAAGACAGCTTCATCGCCTTGCTGCTGGCGCATGTGCAACTCGTGGCCTTGTCAAGCGTGGCGTCGCTGCTGGTGGGCCTGGCCGCGGGCATCTTCGTCACGCGCGCCGCCGGGCGCGAATTTCGCGGCCTGGTGGATGCGCTGGTGGCCGCTGGCCAGGCCGTGCCACCGGTGGCGGTGCTGGCGCTGGCGGTGCCGGTGATCGGTTTCGGTGAGGTCCCCGCACTGGTGGCGCTGGCCTTGTACGGGCTGCTGCCCATCGTGCGAAGCACCATCGCCGGCATTGAAGCCGTGCCGGCGGCCGCACTTCAGGCCGCCACCGGCTTGGGGCTGGGCGCTGCGGCCAAGCTGTGGCGCGTGGAGCTGCCCCTGGCCATGCCGGTGCTGCTGGCCGGTGTGCGCACCTCGGTGGGCATCAACATCGGCACCGCGGCCATCGCCTCCACGGTCGGTGCCAAGACGTTGGGCTCACCCATCATCGTGGGCCTGAGTGGCGACAACACGGCTTACGTGCTGCAGGGTGCGGCCGTCCTCGGCCTGCTGTCCTGGGTGGTGGACATGCTGTTCGCGCGCCTGGCAAAACGCGGGCGGCGCGGGCAGCGCGAGCCATGAAGTTCAATCTTTCGTTAGCACCCCATGCAGGGCCTGCGCCGTGGCCACTTGCTGCGTGCAGCGAAAGCCGAGCTGCGTCAGGTCGATGCCTGCCAGCAAGGCTTCACCTCGGCCCAGCACCGTGGGCGGCAGCGCCAAGTGCATCTCGTCAATCAACCCCACTTGCAGGTACTGGCGCACCGTGGTCACACCGCCACCCACACGCACGTCCTGGCCCTGCGCTGCAGCGCGCGCGCGCTGCAAAGCCTCATGGATGCCGCCGGTGATGAAGTGAAACGTGGTGCCTCCTGCCATCACCAGGCTTGGCCGGGCATGGTGGGTGAGCACAAACACCGGCACGTGATACGGCGGCTCGTCGCCCCACCAGCCCTTCCAGCTCTCATCGGGCCACACGCCGCGCACCGGGCCAAACATGTTGCGCCCAAGAATCCAGGCGCCGATGTGGTTGAAACTGCGCTGCGCGAATTCATCGTCGGCACCCGTGCTGCCGCCCTCAGCGACGTGGAGGTGGTATTTCCTAACGACGCAACGGCCATCATCACCTACCGCGTGAAACAGGAAATCGCTCCCCGTGGCACCGGCAAGTGCTTGATTCAAGAAATGAATGACACGTCGACGTGGGTTCATTCCGGCACCGGTTGGAAATGTGTGATGCACACCGAAACGCCGGCCGAGTCGAGGCACTAGGCGCAATGGCACGCCCAGCTGCCCTAACCGTTGGCGTCATGCGACCCTCGCGCCCGATAACACGCCACTGAAGACACTGGCGGCTTGTTTCGCCGTGCCGGCTTCTTGCTGTGCCAGCGCTGCCTGGCGCACCGGGCCGGCGTGCTTTGCTGGGCGTGGCGCGGCCCGCGACGCCGCGCGGCACGCAGCAGCCGCCAGCGCTTTGCCAAATGGCCATCCCCTGGTGGAACGCACAGATAATTTCCAGGCGTCATTGGCCGCGTCAAACCCGGTCACCAGGAGAGTCCCATGCGCGTCGGCGTTCCCAAAGAGATCTATAACAACGAATTCCGGGTCGGCCTCACGCCGGCCAGCGTGCGCGAGTTTCACGCCCACGGCCATGAGTTGATGGTGCAAAGCGGCGCCGGTGCAGCCATCGGTTTGCCCGACGCGCTGTATCAGCAGGCGGGCGCGCAGATCGCACCCGACGCCGCAGCCGTGTTTGCCTGGGCGCAGATGATCGTCAAGGTCAAGGAGCCGCAGCCCGGCGAATGCTTGATGCTGCGTGAAGGCCAGATCCTGTTCACCTACCTGCACCTGGCGCCCGACCCCGAACAGACGGCGGCGCTGCTGCGTTCGGGCGCGGTGTGCATCGCCTACGAGACGGTGACCGGCCCGAACGGCGGGCTGCCGCTGCTGGCGCCGATGAGCGAGGTGGCCGGCCGCATGGCCATTCAGGCCGGCGCGGCGCACCTTGAAAAATCCAAGGGCGGCATGGGCTTGTTGCTGGGCGGCGTGCCGGGCGTGGCGCCCGCGCAGGTGCTGATCTTGGGCGCCGGGGTGGTGGGCACCAACGCGCTGCAGATGGCGGTGGGCTTGGGCGCGCGCGTGACGGTGCTGGACCGCAATGTTGACCGGCTGCGTTTGCTCGACCTGAATTTCGGCAACCGCATCGCCACGCTGTTTTCCACCACGCACGCGATTGAAGAGCAGGTGGTGCAGGCTGATTTGGTGATCGGCGGCGTGCTCATTCCGGGCGCCGCCGCGCCCAAGTTGGTGACACGCGCCATGGTGGGCCGGATGCAGCCTGGTGCGGTGGTGGTCGACGTGGCCATCGACCAAGGCGGCTGCTTTGAAACCTCACATGCCACCACCCATGCCGACCCCACCTATGTGGTCGATGGCGTGGTGCACTACTGCGTGGCCAACATGCCCGGCGCGGTACCCCGCACCTCCACCTTTGCGCTGAACAACGCCACCCTGGCGCATGGGCTGGCCATTGCCAACAAGGGCTGGCAACGCGCCGCCGCTGACGACCCCCACCTGCGCGCCGGCCTGAACGTGGTGCTCGGCCAGGTGACCTGCGAGGCCGTGGCGCGAGAACTCAACTATCCCTACACCGACGCGGCCAACATCACGGCGCTTACCGCCGCACCCAGTGCATGACCCAGTTTTGCAGCCAGGTCTTGCCGCCGTCACGCGACGAAGCCTGGAACCAGCGGCACGATGACGGCGTGAGCTGGTCCCACACACCGCGGTAGATGATGGGCTTGCCGTCTTCGGTGTCGTCAGCATCCCAGGTGCCGACGCCGGCCACGAAGCTGCCCTAGGTGGGCGGTGGGGTCAGCACGCCGCTCTTGGCATTCACCCAATGGTCTGCCCAAAGCTTGCTTTCCACGTCAAGCAGCCGCAACCCCATGCCACTGAATTGGCGCGCGGGAATGCGCAGTTCTTCCACGCTGCCAATGCCGGCCAGGATGCCATGCACCGTGGCTTCGCCGTCGACGTTTTCCCACGCACCGTTCTTGAGCTGGCGGTTGTTGATCTTCCATTCGCCGCTCAAGAAATCGAAGTCACCCGCCTTGCCGGTGGGCGCCGGCGGCCGCGCCGCGGCGCTGGCCGTGTTGAGCATGGCGTTGCCCGCAGCCGCCAAGCCGGCGCTGAGCTGCAAGACCGCGCGGCCTGCCAAGTGGCCTGAATCGTTGTTCATCATCGAATCTCCAAGTTGCCGCTGCGCCGGTGCAGCGTTGGCACGCACTGTGCAACCATTACCTTGACACGGCGTGTCGGCCTTTAGCGCCGCCGTACACCGCCTGCAACGCCACCACGGCCCGGCGCAATGCGCGGCGCAGTTCGAGTGGCGCCAAAGCCTGAACGTCCGGGCCCAGGCGCAGCAGCTCACCCACCGCCGCGTCCACCGACTCGATGTGAATCTCCAACACCTGCCAGCCGGCCCGGTTGCACGGCCCGGCCGCCGCCACGGCCTGCGCCATGGCATGGCTCAACTCAGCCAGGCGCCGCAGCGCGGCGGGGCGCGCGCGCACGCGTGCACGGCGTTCCTGCATGCGGGCCTCGTAGTCATGAGTGAAACGGCCCCAATAGCGCACCAGGTCAAAACGCGGCAGCGCAGCGGCGGCACTGTCTTCCACCACCAGGGTTTCAATGGTGCTGGCGCGATCGGTGCGCGGCTGCGCGCCCACCGCGGCCACCCAGTACCAAATGCCCGCCTTCAGCACCAGGCTGAGCGGGGCCACGCGGCGCTCGACCACGCCCTTCCAACTGTCGTAGCGCAGCCGCAGCATGTGGCCCGACCACACCGCACCCGCCAGTTCGGGCAAGTGGCGCTGCGCCTCAGCGCCCTGGAACCAAGCCACGGGGTCGAGGTGAAAGCGCGCGGCCACACGCTGGGCGTCTTGCTGCGCAGCTTCAGGCAGCGCGGCCAGCAGCTTCAAACGTGTGCTGGCCAGCGCGTTGGCCATGCATAGCGGCGGGTCGGGTGCTTGGCATGGGGCAGTCCGCTCAGTGGTGAACAATCACGCGGATGCCATTCACGAAGGCATGGGTCGGGTGGCCGCTGCCAACACTCGTGGCCCTGCCTCATCACCCTGCCTTCCTCGCCCACACGCCCTGCCATGCCACACATTCCCGCTTCCCCCGCCCTGGCACGCTTTCGCGTGATTGATCTGACCCAAGTGCGCGCCGGCCCCACGGCCTGCCGCCAACTGGCCGACTGGGGCGCGGATGTGATTCAAGTGCAGATGCCCGAACACATGCGGGGTGACGACACGCTGGGCGGCCAAGACGGCAGCGACTACCAGTACACGCATCGCAACAAAC
>JANMYI010000484.1:0-2919 GCA_031381955.1 Burkholderiales bacterium | reverse complement strand
TGGCGTGGTCGTGGCGTTCGAGGCCGCGGTGGCCGGCGGCATCCCGATCATCAAGGCGCTGCGCGAAGGCCTCACCGCCAACCATGTGGAGTGGGTGGCCGGCATCATCAACGGCACCACCAATTTCATCTTGTCTGAAATGCGGGCCAAGGGGCTGGATTTCGACACGGCGCTGAAGCAGGCGCAAGCCCTGGGCTACGCCGAAGCCGACCCCACCTTCGACATTGAAGGCGTCGACGCCGGGCACAAGGCCACCATCTTGTGCGCCATCGCCTTTGGCGTGCCGGTGCAGTTTGCCAAGGCCCATGTGGAAGGCATCTCCAAGCTGCAAGCGGCCGACATCAAGTACGCCGAGCAACTGGGTTACCGAATCAAGTTACTCGGCATCACCAAGCGTCGAGATGATTTGAAAGGCGCGGGCGGTGGCGCCGGCATCGAGCTGCGCGTGCACCCCACCTTGATCCCCACCCAGCGCCTGATCGCCAACGTGGAAGGCGCCATGAACGCCGTGGTGGTGCAGGGTGACGCCGTGGGCACCACGCTGTACTACGGCAAGGGCGCCGGTGCCGAGCCCACGGCATCGGCCGTGATTGCAGACCTGGTGGACCTGGCCCGCCTGCAAGCCGCCGACCCCGGCCACCGCGTGCCGCACCTGGCCTTTCAACCCGCGGCCATGCTTGATACGCGCATCTTGGGCATCAATGAAGTCATCACCGCTTTCTACCTGCGCTTGCAGGTCGCCGATGAGGCCGGCGTGCTGGCCAACATCACCCGCATCCTGGCCGACAACGACATTTCGATTGACGCCGTGCTTCAGCGCGAAAGCGCCGAGGGCGAGCGGCAAACTGACCTGATCATCCTCACCCACGACACGGTGGAAGGCCGCATGCGCGCGGCGCTGGTGCAGATGCAGGCCTTGAAGACGGTGCTGGCGCCGATTGTGAGCATTCGCAAAGAGGAGTTGAGTTGAACTACCTCAGCACGCGCGGCGACGCCACGCCGCGCCCCTTTTGCAGCATCCTGCTCGAAGGCCTGGCGCCCGATGGCGGCCTGTATTTGCCGGCGCAGTACCCCAAGGTCGATGCCGCTACCCTGGCGCGCTGGCGCACACTGTCATACGCCGACCTGGCGTTTGAAATTCTCAGCCTGTACATCAGCGACATTCCCGCTGCTGAGCTGCGCACGCTGGTGCAAGCCACCTACAACGAAGCCACCTTCGGCACCGCCGCCATCACGCCGCTGCGCACGCTGGAACCGGGCTTGCACATCCTGGCCTTGTCGAACGGCCCCACGTTGGCCTTCAAAGACATGGCCATGCAGTTGCTCGGCCGCTTGTTCGAATACGAACTGGCGCGGCGCGGCGAGGAACTCAACATCCTGGGTGCGACTTCGGGCGACACCGGCAGCGCGGCCGAATACGCCATGCGCGGCCGGCGCGGCATTCGCGTCTTCATGCTTTCGCCCTATGGCCGCATGAGCCCGTTCCAGCACGCGCAGATGTTCAGCCTGCTTGACGCCAACATCCACAACCTCAGCGTCGATGGCGTGTTGGATGACTGCCTAGACATCGTCAAGGCCGTGTCGAACGACCTTGAATTCAAGCGCCGCTATCGCATCGGTACCGTGAACTCCATCAACTGGGCCCGGCTGTTGGCGCAGGTGGTGTACTACTTTGCCGGCTACTTCCAAGCAACGATGAACAACAGCGAGCAAGTTGACTTCGCCGTCCCCTCGGGCAACTTTGGCAACGTCTGCGCCGGCCATGTGGCGCGCATGATGGGCTTGCCGATTCGCCAGTTGGTGGTGGCCACGAACGAGAACGACGTGCTGGACGAGTTCTTCCGCAGCGGCCGCTACCGCGTGCGCAGCAGCGCCGAAACCGTTGAGACATCGAGCCCGTCGATGGACATTTCAAAGGCCAGTAACTTCGAACGTTTTGTGTTCGACTTGCTGGGCCGCGACGGCGCGCGCACCGCGGCCTTGTTCGGCGCCGGCCTGGCCCGCGATGGCGGATTCACGCTCTCGCCCGACGAGGTGGCACGCATCCAGCAGTTTGGTTTCGTCTCCGGCCGCAGCATGCATGCCGACCGCCTGGCCACCATCCGCGCCACCTGGCAGCAGCATGGCGACATGATCGACACCCACACGGCTGATGGGCTGAAGGTGGGGCAGGAACATGCCACCGCGGGGGTGCCGATGATCGTGCTGGAAACCGCCTTGCCGGCCAAATTCGCGTCCACGATTGAAGAGGCCCTGGGTCGCGAGCCGCTGCGCCCACCGGGTCTGGACGATTTGGAATCACGTCCGCGGCGCTTTCAGTGCATGCCGGCTGATGCGGCTGAAATCAAACGTTATATTGAACAGCATTGCCAGGCATGAACGCGCCCGCCGTGCCCAACCGCCTACCGCTGCTCAGCCTGGATGAAGCGCTGCAACGCTTGCTGGCAGGCAGCCGCGAACACGCCCTGCATGAGCAGGAATCCATCAACACGTTTGACGCCCTGCACCGCGTGCTGGCGGCCGACCTGCACAGCACGCTGAGCGTGCCACCGGCCGACAACACATCGATGGACGGCTACGCCTTGCGCGCCGCCGATGTGCCCACGCCGGGCACCGTGCTGCCCGTGGCGCAGCGCATTCCCGCCGGCGTGGTGGGCGCGCCGCTGCTGCCCGGCACGGCCGCGCGCATCTTCACCGGCGGGCAGATTCCGCCAGGTGCCGATGCCGTGGTGATGCAGGAGCAGTGCGAAGCCTTGCCTGGCATGCCTGTTGATAGCCTGGGCACGGTGCGCATCAACACTGCGGTGGTGGCTGGGCAATGGGTGCGCCGGCAAGGGGAAGACGTGACCCAGGGTGCCGTGGTGCTGCACCGCGGTGAACGCCTGAACCCGCAAGCCCTGGGCCTGGCGGCGGCGGTGG
>JANMYI010000456.1:0-3426 GCA_031381955.1 Burkholderiales bacterium | reverse complement strand
TCCTCGGGGTCGGTCAGCATCTGGCTGTGGTCGAGCTTGCCGACGGCGCCGATGCCATCTTCCTCGCCGGCGTCACCGGTTTCCAGGTTGCCCAGGCAGCCCAATTCGCCTTCCACCGTGACGCCCACCTTGTGCGCCATGTCGACCACCTTGCGCGTCACTTCAACGTTGTAGGCAAAGTCGGCCGGGGTCTTGCCGTCTTCACGCAGGCTGCCGTCCATCATCACCGAACCGAAGCCGAGATCGATGGCGCCCTGGCAGATGGCCGGCGTCTGGCCATGGTCCTGGTGCATCACCAGCGGGATCTGCGGGTAGGCTTCCACCGCCGTTTGAATCAGGTGTTTGATGAACGCCTCGCCCGCGTACTTGCGCGCGCCGGCGCTGGCTTGCAGGATGACCGGGGCGCCGACTTCGGCCGCCGCGGTCATCACCGCCTGCACCTGCTCCAGGTTGTTGACATTGAAGGCCGGGATGCCATAGCCGTTTTCGGCGGCATGGTCGAGCAACTGGCGCATGGAAACTAAGGGCATGACGAACTCCGCTGGGTTTGAATGTCGGTGGTGCCGGGCGTGGCGCAGCAAGGCGCGAATTCTAAAGAGCGCTCGGGTGGCCGGGGTGGGCTGAATTCGCAGCCGCAGCCCGCGTGCCTGGTCAGCCAGGCACCTGTTCAAGGGTCGTACCGGGCCGCGCCCCGCCGCCGCCTGCGTGTAAGCCCGAGGTGCCATGCCCATCGAGCATGTGTATCGTTCTACTAAATCGTTGCACCTGGTCACCACGCGGTTCAGACCTGACCACTGCCCCCACCGGAGACACCCATGCATCGTCTTGTGCGCAGCCTGCTGGCTTCAACCCTCGTACTGGCTGCGGCGCTGCCCGCCCTGGCGCAAGCGCCGGCCAAGCGGCTGGTGCGCATCCACACCGCCGGCCCGGCCGACCTGGGCGTGGACAACACCATGCTGGCGCACCAGTTCATGACCTACGTGAACGCGAATTCCGATAGCGTGGAAGTGAAGATCTTCCCGGCCAGTGCGCTGGGCCAGTCGCGCGAGGTGATCGAGGCCATGCGCCTGGGCGGCGGGGCGTCGGGCACCGCCGGCGGCCCCGCCGAATACGCCAGCTTCGTCAAGCGCATTGGCGTGCTTGGCCTGCCTTTCATGTGGAAGAGCTACAGCCATGCCGAGGAGGTGCTCGATGGCCCGGTGGGCAAGGAACTTGAAGCCGACATGGAAAAGTCAGGCTTCAAGGTGCTGGCCTGGGCGGTGAGCTGGGGTTACCGCAATGTGGTCACGGCTAAGAAGGAAGTGAAGACGGCGGCCGATCTGAAGGGCCTGAAGATCCGCACCATTCCGACCAAGGTGTTCGTCTCGGCCATCAACGCGATGGGCGCCAACGCCACGCCGATGAACTTCGGCGAGATCTACACCTCGCTGCAAAGCGGCGTGCTCGACGGCTATGAGCACACGGCAGCCACCACCGTCTCGTTCAAGTTGAATGAAGTGGCCTGCTGCATCGCCATGACGCGCCACCTGATGGATCCCACCGTGCTGGTGTTCTCGCTGGCCGAATGGAAGAAGTTCAGCCCGGCCGAGCAGGCGGTGTTGCAAAAGGGCGCGCAGGCCGCGGCCGGCATCGTGCGCAAGATGGCACCCGAAAAGGAAGCCGAGTCGCTGGCCGCGGTGAAGAAGCTGGGCATGAAGGTGGTCGATATTGATGTCGGCCCGCTGCAAAAGGCCGCCGTCGCCGCGCAGGACGATCTGGCCAAGGACTTCGGCGCCGAGGCGCTGCTGGCGCAGATTCGCAAGCAGTGATTCGCTGAACCCGTGCGCCGCCTGCTCGATGCCGTGGACCGCGGCGCCGAACTGCTGCTGGCTGCGATCCTGGCGCTCATCGTCGTCATCGCGCTGCTGCAGGTCTTCCACCGCTTTGCGCTCAACTCCTCGCTGAGCTGGAGCGAAGAAGCGCAGATCTTCGGCCACATCTGGATCGTCTTCATCGGCATTCCGGTGGCCTACCGGCGCGGCGCGCACCTGTACATCGAGACCTTCTGCGACATGCTGCCGCGCGGGCCGCGCGCTGCGTTCAACCTCCTGATCGAGCTGACCTGGGCCGCGTTCGCGGTGTCGCTGATGGTCCTGGGCAGCATGGTGGCGCGGGTGGCCCACCTGCAATCGTCACCCGGCCTGGACTGGCCGATGAGCTACCCGTATGCCGGCATGGTGGTGGGCGGCTGCTACTTGCTGCTGGTGGCGGCGCGGCGCATCGCCACCGGCGCCTGGCGCCCGGCGCGGGCAGCGGCGCCATGATCTGGTTCCTGCTCGTGCTCATGCTGGCCGTGATGATGGTCGGCGTGCCCATCTTGCTGGCCATTGCGCTGGTGGGTTATGTCGGCGTGGCCGCGGTGCCCGACCTGGTGCTGCCGCTGTTTGCGCAGAAGATGTTTGCGCAGATCGACTCGTTCACGCTGCTGGCGCTGCCGTACTTCATCCTGGCCGGCGGGCTGATGTCGGCCAGCGGCATGAGCCAGCAGCTGGTCGATTTTTCGCGCGTGCTGGTGGGCCACCTGCGTGCCGGCCTGGCCCACGCGGCAGTGGTGGCGAGCATGATCTTTGCCGGCATCTCGGGCTCGAGCACCGCCGATGCCTCGGCCATCGCGGCCATCGTCATTCCGACCATGAAGAGGTCGGGCTACCAGGCGGGTTTCGCGGCCGCGCTGATCGCCACCGCGGGCACCATCGGCGCCATCATTCCGCCCAGCATGGTGATGGTGGTGTACGGTTCGATCGCTCAGGTATCAATCGGCGGCTTGTTCCTTGGCGGCATCGTGCCCGGCGTGCTGGTCGGCCTGTTCCTGATGGCCACCATCAAGATCTACACCTACCTGCCCGGCTACCCTGAACTGCGCGTGACCCATGGCCGCTTCGAGTGGCGCGCCGTGTGGCGCTCGGTGCGCGACGTCTGGCCGGCGCTGATCGGGCCGGTGATCATCGTCGGCGGCATCCTGTCGGGCGTCTTCACCGCCACCGAAGCGGGCGCCATCGCCTGTTTGTATGCACTGCTGCTGGGCATGTTCCATTACCGCAAGATCAAGTGGCGCGACCTGCCCGCCATCTTGGTGGATGCCGCGGTGATGACCACCATGGTCTCCGGCGTGATCGCCGTGGCCGGCGCTTCGGGCTGGCTGCTGGCCTATCTGGAATTCAACGACGGGGCGGTGAAATTCGTCACCTCGTTCTCGCAGAACCCGACCGTGGTGCTGTTGATCGTGGCCGCGGTGATGGTGGTGCTGGGCACCTTTGTCGATTCGCTGGCGGTGCTGCTGATCTTTGCGCCGGTGGCCATCCAGCTCAGCAAGGCCTACGGCATCGACCCGTTCCAGATGGGCCTGGTGATGGTGATGTGCAACCAGATCGGCGCGGTGTCGCCGCC
>JANMYI010000412.1:0-2480 GCA_031381955.1 Burkholderiales bacterium | reverse complement strand
GTGTGGCCTTGCGGCTCGAAGGCAGCACCTTGCAGCCGCTGCTGCAGGAGATCAAGAAAAACCTGCGCAGCAAACGCTACGTGGGTTCTTGAAGCGCGAGCAACTCGGCCACGCCGTACAACTCGGCCAGCGCCTTGAGTTTGGCTGGCGTGCCCAGCACGGCCTGCGCGCCCAGGCGCCGGGCGGCCAGCAGCACGGCCAGGGCGGAGGTATCGAACTGCGCCAGGCCGGCGGCCTGCACCGACCAGGCCCCCGCCGCGCCCGCCTTGGCCGCCGCCTCAAGCTGCGCATGCACGGCGCGTGCTTCCACCAGCGTGAGCTTGGGCGGCAGGGCGAAGTCGGCCATGGTGCGGGCTCTCAGCTCTTGGCCGACTTGTTCTTCTCGGCCAACTTGGTGATCAAGCCATCGATGCCGCTGGTACCGATCTCTTGCGCGAAGCTGTTGCGGTATTGCTCGACCATCCACACACCCAGCACGTTCACGTCATAGATCTTCCACGACTCACCCGCCTTTTCAAGCCGGTAGTCGAGCTGGATCGGGTCGCCGCGGCCCCGCACCAAGGTGCGCACCACGATGTCAGTGTCACCGGCGTTGGCGCGCAAAGGGCGCATCTCCACGGCATGCTCCTTCACTTGCGTGAGCGCGCCGGCATAGGTGCGCACGAGCAAGGTCTTGAACTCGGCCTGCAATTTGGCCTGCTGCTCGGGCGTGGCGCTGCGCCAGTTGCGGCCCACCACGGCGGCGGTCATGCGCGGGAAGTTCACGTTGGGCATGACCTTGGCATCCACCAGCGCGACGATGCGGCTCACGTCGCCGCCCTGGATGGCCTTGTCAGCCTTCACGGCATCGATCACGTCGGTGGACAGCTTTTGCACGAAGGCGTCGGGTGCCACATCGGCGGCATTGGCGGCGCTGGTCGCGCTCAGGGCCAAGGCGGTCAGGGCAAGGGTGAGCAGGCGTTTGAACATGTCGAATTCATCCTTCAAGTAACCACTGGCCTGGCTGTAACGCAGCCAGCGGGCATTTGGTTCACGGCTTGGTTTCAGCCGGCTTGGATTCAGCCGGCTCGTCGACCTCGGGCGCGTCACCGTCGTAAATCAAACTGCGCCGGCGAGCCAGGTAGGCGTCGCGCACGAAGCTGTACTTGTCCAGCGCAATGTCGTCGAGCATTTTCGAGGCCCCTAGCAACGAGGCACGCAGGTTGACCGCCTGCACCGTGCTCACCGCCGCGCGGCTGCCACCCGAGTTGATCAGCGTGGCCGGTGAAGCCTGCAAGTCCAGCGGCATGCCCACCACATCGCGCACCGTGCTCGGCCCCAGCAACGGCAACACCAGGTAAGGCCCGGAGGCGAAGCCCCACTTGCCCAAGGTCTGGCCAAAGTCTTCACTGCGCCGCTCCAGGCCCATTTCGGCCGCGGGGTCGAGGATGCCGCCCAGGCCGAAAACGATGTTGGTCATGAAGCGCATGCCCATTTCCAACCCCGTCTGGCCCTTGCCTTGCAATAGGTGGTTGACGGCGGACCAACCATCGTAGAAATTGCCGAAAAAGTTGTCCACGCCCGTGCGCACGAAGCTGGGAACGATGTCGCGGTAGACCGTGGCCACTGGCTTGAGCAACTTCTCGTCCACGGCGTCGTTGAACGCGAAGACCTTGCGGTTGAATTCTTCCCAAGGGTCTTTCTTCTGGCCCGGGCTCTGGGTGGCTTTGCTGATTCGGTCGCTCAGCCTGGCGCCGACCTTTTCGACGGTGGCGCAGCCGCCCAGTTGCAAGGCCACGCCCAGCAGCGCGACGCAGAGCCAGCCACGCATGTCGAGCAGCTTCATTTCTTGGCTCCGGCTTCTGGCGTGCCGGCCTCGGCGGCCTTGCTGAAAAGGAATTGGCCGATCAGGTTTTCCAGCACCACGGCGCTTTGCGTTTGCTTGATGGTTTCACCCGCCACGAAGGTCTTCTCGTCGGCGCCGGGCTCGATGCCGATGTACTGGTCGCCCAGCAGCCCGGCGGTGAGGATCTTGGCCGATGAGTCCTTCGGGAAGACGATGCCTTGGTCGATCTCCATCGTCACCACGCCCTGGTAGGTCTTGGCATCCAGCCCAATGGTCTTGATGCGGCCCACCGTGACGCCGGCGCTGCGCACCGGCGAGCGCGCCTTGAGGCCGCCGATGTTGTCGAACCGCGCCATCAGCATGTAGCCCGTGCCGCTACCAAAGCTGCCCAGGTTGGCGGCCTTCAGCGCCAGGAACAGAATGCCCAGCAGGCCTAACAGCACGAATGAGCCGACCAGAATTTCAATGCCGCGTTTGTTCATATCCTTGTCCTAAGGCGTGGAGAACATCAGCGCCGTGAGCACGAAGTCCATCGCCAATACGGCCAGTGAAGAAATCACCACGGTGCGCGTGGTGGCATACGCCACGCCTTCGGGCGTGGCCTGGGTTTCATGGCCCTGGTACAGCGCCACCGCCGTGCAGATGATGCCGAAGA
>JANMYI010000205.1:0-1574 GCA_031381955.1 Burkholderiales bacterium | reverse complement strand
GGCACCTCACTGGCGTGCCGCCGCTGGCCATTGCCGCCGGCAGCCAAGCCGCTGCCGCCGTGCTGCTGGCGCTGCCGGCCTGGTGGTTTTGGCCCGCCTCAAGGCCGCACTCTGCGGCCTGGTTGAGCACGCTGGCATTGGGTGGGTTGTGCACGGCACTGGCCTATGTGTTGTTCTTCAGGCTCGTGGCACACGGTGGCGCCACCAAGGCGTTGACGGTGACGTTCCTGATCCCGCTGTTCGGCATGGCGTGGGGCGCGCTGTTCCTGGGTGAAGCCGTCACGCCCGTCATGCTCTGGGCCTGCTTGCTGATCCTGGCCGGAACGGGCCTGGCCGGCGGCCTGGTGAGTTGGCGCTCCGGGGTGACTGCGCACAAATGAAAACGGCGCAACCGCTGAGCGGTTGCGCCGGTTCCGTTGCCTGGCAGCGCGTGTGCGATGCCCGGGTTCGGCGTAGCGAGATGCTTACTTCTTGGGGGCTTCTTCGCCCTTCGACGTGGTGCCGGCCTTGTTGGCGGCAGCGGCTTCTTTCTTCACGTCGGCACGGGGCTTGTCCGACTTGGGCGAAGCAGGGGCCTTGGCATCAACTTCACCCTTGGAGGTGGCACCCGTCTTGGTGGCCACAGCAGCCTCGCCCTTCACTTCGGCGCGGGGCTTGTCCGACTTGGTCTTCGGGGCCACCTTGGTATCGACTTCACCCTTGGAGGTCGCGCCGACCTTGTTGGCTTCAGCGGCTTCTTTCTTCACTTCGGCGCGGGCCGGGGCGTTTTGCGCCATCGCGGCTTGCGCAGCGAACAGGGCCAGCACAGCAACGGCGAGCGAGGTCAGAGTGTTCTTCATGGTCAAAATCTCCTGAGTTGAGGAATGATCTACAGATGCAACAGTTGAACCGGTGCGTCGCTTTGCAGTGAGGCCCATATGCTTCACACCGAACGCGCTGCCACAGGGAGGGCGCGAGATCATAACGTCAGCCCCCTGCGCGGGTTGACACGCCGTCCCCAAATGTTCGGCGCCAGCAATGCGCACGTCGCCAAAAGCCTACAGGCGCAGGCGACCCATGCGCCACCACCCTGCTGGCCGCCAAGCAGTGCGGCAGGGTCGTCAGTGCGCGGTAGGCCGCCGCGGCCCGCGGCCCGGCTGAAGCGATGCCAGCAGCGCCGCCAATTCGTCTGGCTCCAAGGGTTTGACGAAGTGGCCGTCGAAGCCGGCTTCCGCGGACTTGCGTCGGTCGCTCTCTTGCCCCCAGCCAGAGAGCGCAAGGATGACCATGGTCTGGCCCCAGGGCTGTTCGCGGATCGCGCGGCAGACTTCAAGCCCGCTCAACTTGGGCAGGCCGATGTCGAGCAGGATGACGTCGGGCTGATAGCTCGCCGCCAATTGCAGCGCCTGCTCGCCGTCATGCGCCATCTGCGTGTCGTTGCCGGTCAGGCTCAGGAATGCCGACAGGCTGGCCGCGCCGTCGCGGTTGTCGTCAACGACCAAGATGCGCCGGCCCGCCGCCGCACCACTGGGCGCGGTGGGCACGCGGCCGTCTGGGGCCGCCATCACGCTTGGTGGCGCAGGCACAGGCTGCAG
>JANMYI010000373.1:0-2224 GCA_031381955.1 Burkholderiales bacterium | reverse complement strand
CTGGCGCGCTGGAAGATGCCGCTGGTGGGCATCAACCAGGGGCGCCTGGGGTTCATCACCGACATTGCCATCCAGCAGTACAAGGACGCGCTGGCGCCGATGGTGGCGGGCGACTTTGAGGAAGAGTCGCGCAGCATGCTGGAAGGCGATGTCTGGCGCGACGGCGACAAGATCTTTGAAGGCCTGTCGCTGAACGACATCGTGGTGAGTCGCGGCGCCACCGCCAGCATGGTGGAGTTGCGGGTCGATGTCGATGGTGACTTTGTCGCCAACCTGCGTGCCGACGGCTTGATTGTCGCGACGCCGACGGGCTCCACGGCCTATGCGCTGTCGGCCGGCGGGCCGATCCTGCACCCGGCCATCGGCGGCTGGGTGATGGTGCCGATTGCGTCGCACACGCTGTCCAACCGTCCCATCGTGCTGCCCGATTCGGGCGAGGTGCGCATCGGCATCGTGGCCGGCAAGGACGTGTCCGCCAACTTCGACATGCACAACCTGGCCAGCCTGATGATTGGCGACCAGGTCCGCGTGCGGCGCTCGGCGTTCAAGGTGCGCTTTCTGCACCCGCGCGGCTGGAGCTACTACGCCACGCTGCGGCGCAAGCTGCGCTGGTACGAAGGCGTGGTGTGAACGCCGAACATATTCGACGCACATGCTGAGGCGACTGTACTTACGCGACGTGGTGATCGTCGCCAAACTGGAGCTGGACTTAACCTCCGGCTTCACGGTACTCACCGGCGAAACCGGCGCGGGCAAGTCGATCTTGATCGATGCTTTGCAGCTCGCCCTGGGCCACCGCGCCGAAAGCACTCTGGTGCGCGAAGGCGCGGCACGGTGCGAGGTGAGCGCCGAGTTTGATTCGCCCCCGGCGCTGCAACCTTGGCTCGATGAGCAGGGCTTCGTGGCCGATGACGATGGTGCGGCGCACCTGCTGCTGCGCCGCCAGGTCGATGCCCAGGGCAAGAGCCGGGCCTGGATCAACGGCAGCCCGGCCACGGCCGGGCAGTTGCGCCTGGCCGCAGAGAGCCTGGTCGACATCCACGGCCAGCATGCCTGGCAAAGCCTCACCCGCCCGGTAGCCGTGCGTGAGCTGCTCGACGCTCAAGCCGGCATCGACAGCGCGCCGTTGCGCCAGGCCTGGCTGGCCTGGAAGGCCGCGGCGCAGGCGCTGCAAACGGCGCGCAGCCAGCAAGAGAGCCTGGGGCGCGAACGCGAGCGGTTGCAGTGGCAGCTTGGCGAAGTGGCCAAGCTGGCGCCAGGCGCCGACGAGTGGGACACGCTCAACGCCGAGCACCAGCGCCTGGCGCACGGCCAGGCCCTGCTCGACGGCGCACGCACGGCGCTCGATGCCCTGTGCGAGGCCGAACCCGGCGCTGACACTTTGATCACCCGCGCCCACGACGCGCTGGCCAGCGTGACCCGCTTCGATGCCCGCCTGGAAGACGTGCTGGGCGTGCTGCGCTCGGCCCAGGCCCAGGTGCAGGATGCGGCGCACACCCTGCACGCCTACCTGGGCCGCAGCGAGCCCGACCCGCAGCGCCTGGCCGAGCTGGATGCGCGGCTGGCCGCCTGGATGCTGCTGGCACGGCGCTACCGGCGCACGCCGGCCGAATTGCCGGCGCTGTTGGCGCAGTGGCAGGGCGAGCTGAGCGCGCTTGACGCCGCGGCTGACCTGGAACGTTTGCAGCAAGCCCACACCGAAGCTGAAGTGGCATGGCGCGTTCATGCCCAGGCCTTGAGCCGCGCGCGCGCCAAGGCCGCCCCGAAGTTGGCGCGCGAGGTCAGCGCCACCATGCAGCAGCTCGGCATGGCCGGCGGGCGGTTTGAAGTGGCGCTGGTGGCTGAAGCCGAGCCGCAGTCATTCGGCCAGGAAAGCGTGGAGTTCCGCGTCGCCGCGCACGCCGGCAGCACGCCGCGCGCCTTGGCCAAGGTGGCGTCGGGCGGTGAACTGTCGCGCCTGGCGCTGGCCATCGCCGTGACCACCTGCCGTGGCGGCGCTGCACCCGTCAACAGCCAGCACGCCGTGCCCACGCTGATCTTCGACGAGATCGACGCCGGTGTGGGCGGCGCGGTGGCCGACAGCGTGGGCCGCTTGATGAAGGAACTCGGCCGCACGGCGCAGGTGCTGGCCGTGACCCACCTGGCGCAGGTGGCTGCTTGTGCCGACCAGCATTTGATCGTCAGCAAAACGACGCGCGCCGGCCACGCCGCCACCGACGTGCGC
>JANMYI010000370.1:0-3830 GCA_031381955.1 Burkholderiales bacterium | reverse complement strand
GTGGCGCGCTGTTGGGTTGCGACGCCGGCACCATGAACGCCTCGCGCATCAAGGGCAGCCATGCGGCGCTGAAGACCGGCATGCTGGCCGCCGAAGCGGCGTTCGAGGCGTTGGTCACCGGGCGCGCGCAAGACGAGTTGGTGGCCTATCCGTTGGCTTTCGAAGCCAGCTGGCTGCACACCGAATTGCAGCGCACCAAGAACTTCAAGTTGTGGTTCAAGAAGGGCAAGCTGATCGGCAACTTGATGACCGGCATCGAACAGTGGTTGTTGCCCAAGCTGGGCGTGAACGCGCCACCGTGGACGCTGCACAGCACCCAGGCCGATCACCAGGCGCTCAAACCGGCGGCTGAGTGCGACAAGTTTGACTACCCCAAGCCCGACGGCGCGTTGACGTTCGACCGCCTGTCAAGCGTGTTCGTCAGCAACACCAACCACGAAGAAAACCAACCCGCCCACTTGACGCTCAAAGACGCCAGCGTGCCGGTGCAATTGAACCTGGCGCGCTACGCCGGGCCGGAGAGCCGCTACTGCCCGGCCGGGGTGTACGAGTTCGTGAAAAACGATGACGGCTCAGACCGTTTGCAGATCAACGCGCAGAACTGCGTGCACTGCAAGACCTGCGACATCAAGGACCCAAGCCAGAACATCGTCTGGGTCACGCCCGAAGGGGGCGGCGGGCCGAACTATGCGGGGATGTAGTACCTAATACTGATAGGCGGGGCCATCAAGCGGCTGTCGCGGAACCGGCTTCGCCGGGCCGCTGGCAGCGCCATCGGGCTTGCAGGCCGGAAGGCCGTAGGGGGTGTTCCAACTTAGGCGGGCCGGCGTTGTGTCGCCGGTGCCGGGCCACGCCGTTCGAGATGGCGGAACGTGATGCGGCCCTTGCTCAAATCGTAGGGCGACAGCTCCAGCGAAATCTTGTCACCGGCCAGGATGCGGATGTGGTTCTTGCGCATCTTGCCCGAGGTGTAGGCGACCAACTCGTGGCCGTTGTCGAGCTTCACACGGCAGCGTGAGTCGGGCAGGATTTCCATCACCACCCCGCTCATCTCGATCAGTTCTTCCTTGGCCATTCGGTCTCCTTAAAAAGCAGGGTTGGGCAGCGCAAACGGCCAAGCCGCCGGCCTTGCGGCAGGCGGCTCGTTCGGGCCATGCAACCTGACGGGGCGTTCAGAGTGGAACGATCTTCGAAGCCTGCGGGCCCTTTTCGCCCTGCGTCACTTCAAACTGCACACGCTGGTTTTCGGCCAGGGTTTTGAAACCGCTGCCCTGGATCTGGCTGAAGTGGGCGAACAGGTCTTTGCCGCCGTCATCGGGCGTGATGAAACCAAAGCCCTTGCCTTCGTTGAACCACTTCACGGTTCCGGATTGAGTCGTCATGTCTATTCCTGAAAATGGCTGGCGCGCACGTGCACGCCAGGCGGCAAGAGCCAAGAAAATCTGCGCTGGGGGATCGATCCGGGCCGGCCAACAGAACGTTGGTGCGACACAAATTGAAGACCTGTGGGTGGACCGTCTTTGGATGCCTACAGGGCGATGTTACATCGCTCGCCCCTAAGCCGAGGTATTGACCCAACAGCACCCTTGCCCGATGCTCGGCCGGCGACGCCAAAATGGCCGCTGCCTGATTGCGAGGCAAATAACAAGTGCAATGTTCACACTACCCGAGGTTGCGGCCCTGAATATTCATCGTGCCTGGTTTTCCCGGGTGCAACACCTTTCAACGCAACACGTCGTGCCGCTTCGCGGCGGCCGTCATGAGTCGGTTCACCTGGAGAATGTCATGCTCACTTCCGTTCAAGTTGATTCACAACGCAAGCGTCGCGCACTCGCGGGCACGGGCTGGCGGCTGGCTGCAGCGGCCGTGCTTGGATGCAGCATGCTGCTGGGCGCCACCGCCGCGCGTGCTGAGGCTGCCAGTGCCATCGTCGTCACGACAGCCGTGCTGGCCACACCCATCACCTATTCGCGCCCGGCCGCGACGCCGGCCCTGCCCACTTGGGCGGCATGGAAAGTGACGGTGGCCAACAACGGCGGGAACGTGGTCAATCACATCACCTTCACCGGCGCGACCACGGTGCTTACCCCGGGCGAAGCCGCACCTTTCCTCACGGCCGAGGGCCTGAACGGCGCGTCCGTCAGCTGCACCACCACCAACCCGGCCCAAACCGCCGTGAGCTGCGCCCTGGGCACCCTGCGCAGCCGCGGCGATGCCGTCAGCTTTGTGTTGATCTTCAAAGGCCCGGTGGCCGTGGCCGCGCCGCTGCCAGCCGACCGGATCGACTTCGCATGGAAAGTCACCTATGGCGAGGCAGTGAATGACAACACCGGCGCGTCGAGGCAAGACACGCAAACCGGCCTGGCCGCACCCGTCGCGCTGGGCACGCCGCTGGCCACCAAGGTGCAGAGCACGGTGCCACGCACCGGTGGCACGTTCTTCACCGGCAACACCGGCGTGGCCACAGCCACCGACCCCTGGACCACGACCGTGGCCGTGCCTGGCAGGTTGACCTACACCACCGCGCTGATCGAAGAGTTCATTGACGCCAACTCGTGCTCGGCCGATCTGCTCACCTGCAACCTGACCAGCCTGACCATACCGGGCAGTTTCGCATTCCTGGAAATCACGCTGCGGCGCGACATCACCACCATCAAGCCCGGCGCGAAGATCAGCAATGCCAAGGTTTACTACGCCGCAGACGGCGTGAACTTCGTCGAGGTGCCCAACTGCGCTGATTCGGGCGGCCCTTATACCAACCAGCCCTGCATCGCTGCGCGCACGGCCTACACCAAGAAGAATGCGCCCGTGCCCACCGCGCCGTGGGAAGGCGACTGGGAGTTCGTGATCCGCGCGTTGGACAACGGCCAATATCGCGGTTGAGCTGAATCCGGCGGGTCGGCGGCCGCGCAGCCTCAGGGGAAGGCGGGCGCTGCCAGCCAGGCGCGGGCGCGAGCGGCTGAGACCACGTCACCTTTGCCGGCATACAGCACCAGCGCCTCGTTCATGGCCGTGGTGGCCTCGCCCTCACGCGCGGCCAGCCGCAACACGGTAGCTAACTCACGCCAGGCATCCGCGCGCAGGATCGGGATTTCAGTGCGCTGAGCCCATTGCACGGCTTCACGCGCCAAGGCCTCGCCTTGTGCCAGGTCCCCGGCACGGGCCAGGATGCTGGCTTGCGCCACCCGCCATTGCACCTGGGCGTCGACGTCGTCTTGCGCCGCCACTTGCGCCGCGGCCTGGGTGAACGTCAGGGCTTCCTCGTCGCGCCCCAACTCGCGCAGCGCGCGGGCCAGCAGGGCAGACAGCGTCGACAGGTAAAACGTCTCGCCGCTGCGCTGCAAAAAGCCATGATCGGCGCGCACCTGCGCCTCGGCACTGGCGAGGTCGCCAGCCAACAGTTCGATGGCCAGCCAATCGACGCCGGTGGCCGCGGCGTTCACACCCTCACCCAAATCGCGCAATGCGCCACGGGCTTCGCGCAACAGGCTGCGCGCCAGATCGAATTCCCCGTTCATGGCGCGCAGTTGCGCCAGCGTGCAGCGAATGGCGTTCTCCACCTGGCGGTTGCCCAAGCCTTCGGCCAGGATGCTTTCGCATTGCTCGATGGCTGCGGGCACCGGCGTGGGGCCGAACAGGGCGCTGGTGGCCAACGCCATGGCGGCGCGCGCCGCGATGCGGGCGTTGCCGGCACGCCGGGCGTGATGCATGGACTTGGCCACCGCCGGCCCGTTTTGGGCATAGGCGCCGGCAATGCCGTGCACAAAACCCACCAGCCGCCACGCCGTGGCCAACACGTCGTCGGCCTGCTGGGCTTCAAGGGCGGGAAT
>JANMYI010000358.1:0-1594 GCA_031381955.1 Burkholderiales bacterium | reverse complement strand
GTAGACATTGAGCCGGTACATCAGGTCGCGCCTGAAACGGCCGGCCGCCACCGCTGCGTCCAGGTCGACATTGGTGGCGGCGATCACCCGCACATCCACCTTGCGCGCCTGGGTGCTGCCCAGGCGCTCGATCTCGCCCTGCTGCAGCACGCGCAGCAGCTTGGCCTGGGCCGGCAGCGGCAGCTCGCCCAGCTCATCCAGCAGCAGGGTGCCGCCATCGGCGCGCTCGAAGCGGCCCGGCCGTGCGCTGGACGCGCCGGTGAAGGCACCCTTCTCGGCGCCGAACAGCTCGCTCTCGATCAGCTCGCCCGGCAAGGCCGCGCAGTTGACGGCCACAAAGGGCTTGGCCGCACGCGAACTCATCGCATGCAGGGCGCGGGCGAAGCGCTCCTTGCCGACGCCGGTCTCGCCGGTCAGCAACACCGTCACTTGCGTGGCAGCAGCCTTGCGCAGCAGCGCCACCGCAGCCAGGTAGGCGCGTGAGCGGCCCACCAGCGGGCCCAGCTCGTCGGCCGGCTCCAGCGTGGAGCGCAGGGTCTCGACCTGGGAGCTCAAGTCCTCCAGCCGCACCAGCATCGAATCCGGGTCATAGTCGCGCGCCAGCACCTCGCCATCGGGCCAGTCGGCCAGGTTGCGGCCCTCGATGCGGCAGCTGGCGGCGCCGCAGGCGCTGCAGGCCAGCTCCTTGAACAGCACCGGCCGGCCCATGAAGGCGCTGGTGTAGCCCGAGGCATAACCCAGCAGCATCCAGCACACCGGCTCGTCCTGCGGGCCGAAGTCGCGCACATGGGTCTCCACCTCCCAGCTGTGGTCCCAGCGGTAGATGCCATGGAAATGGCCGGTGGCCGGGTCGATCTGCTGGGATTCGGGCGTGACCTGCACCGCGCCCTCCAGCATGTGCAGTTGCGGGCCTACCGCGAACATGTCGAAGGGCGTGGCCCCGCTGCGCACCTGGCGCGCCAGCGCGGCGTCGCGCTCGCCCGAGGCATAGCCGGCGCGCATCAGCACCCGGCGTGTCTGCTCGCGGCCGATGGTCTGCATCAGCTCGCGGCGCAAACCACCCAGCGCCGCCGCATGCACCAGCACCATGCGCTGCCCGGCCAGCCAGATGCGGCCGTCACCGGCCGAAAAGTGCACCAGGCGGCGCAGGTCGGCATCCGACGGCAGGGGCGGCAGCGCAGCGGTGCTCATGCCGAATTATCGAGATAAACCTCATCACTTGGCCAGCAGCGTTTTCGGTGAACATCCCGTCGATCTGCTGATTTGAGCAAGTGCCGAAGCTCTGAAGTGCGGATTTCATCATGATGCACTGCGGCAATCCCGAGTTTTCAGGTCGGACATCGGGCCTTTAACCTGGCTCAAGGCCACGTTGAGACGGGCTTTTGTTCAGGGTTTTCCCGTGATTTATCGAGATTTTGGCGAATTCCTGGAAAGTTGGCACAAGCCATGCGATGTCTTGGTCGCCATGCCTGCCGCCCACCCCACCCTGACCCCCGAGGCGCCCGCCGCCAGCGCCCCGCCGCTGCCTGGCGTTGACGCCGCCCTGCCGCCCTGCGACACGTCGCGCAAATTTGTGCGCATCACCGAGCGCCGC
>JANMYI010000356.1:0-3218 GCA_031381955.1 Burkholderiales bacterium | reverse complement strand
ACTGGCCCACGCACCGCATTGCCCGCGCCGGCCTGGGCTGGGTGCCCGAAGACCGGCGCATCTTCACCGAGCTGACGGTTCGAGAAAACCTGGCCGTGGCGCGCCGGCCCAGGCGCGACGGCGCGCCGTTCTGGGACGAAGCCGCGGTGTTCAATCTGTTCCCCAACCTGGCCGGCATGGCCGCGCGCAGCGCCGCGCGCATGAGCGGGGGCGAGCAGCAGATGCTGACCATCGCGCGCACGCTGATGGGCCAGCCCCACTTGCTGCTGCTGGATGAACCCAGCGAAGGCGTGGCGCCGCTGATCGTGGAGCAACTGGCCCACACCATCAACCACCTCAAGGCGCAGGGCCTGGGGGTGCTGCTGAGCGAGCAGAACATTCACTTTGCGCGCCTGGTGAGCGAGCGCGCGCTGGTGCTGGAGAAAGGCGAGCTGCGCTGGAGCGGCACGATGGCGGGTTTGATGGAAGATGAAGCGGTGCAACGAGACTTCTTAAGCCTATGAGCATCGCCGGCATCGACGTGGGCGGCACCTTCACCGACCTGATCTGGTTCGATGAACTAACGAATGAGTTGCGCCTGGCCAAGGTGCCGACCACGCCCGACAACCAGGCCGGCGGCGTGCTGGCGGCACTGGCCGCAGCCAAGGTGGATGTGGGCGCGTTGGACGCCATCGTCCACGGCACCACGACCACCACCAACGCGATGCTCGAACGCAAGATCGCCCAGGTGGGCCTGATCACCACGCGCGGCTTTCGTGACGTGCTCGAACTCGGCCGCCGCACCCGGCCCACGCCTTATGGTCTGAAGGGCCGCTTCACGCCGCTCGTGCCGCGCCACCTGCGCCTGGAAGTCGATGAGCGGCTCGATGCGCAGGGCAACGTGCTCATACCGCTGAACGAAGACCAGTTGCGCGCCGCCGTGGCCACCTTGTTGCAGCGCGGCGCCGAAAGCGTGGTGATCCACTTCCTGCACAGTTACCTCAACGCGGCGCATGAGCAACAGGCCGCGCAGGTGGTGCGCGCGCTGTGGCCCAACCCCTTCGTCACCGTGGGCCATGAGGTGGTGGCCGAGTACCGCGAATACGAACGCGGCGTCACCGCGGCCGTGAACGCCGCCGTGCAGCCGGTGCTGCAACGTTACCTCGAACGTTTGCGCAGCGAGCTGGCCGCGCAGGGCTACACGCGCGAGCTGCTGGTGATGCAGGGCAACGGCGGCACGGTGGCCAGCGCGCTGGTGGCGCAAGCGGCGGTGAACACGGTGATGTCGGGCCCGGCCTCGGGCGTGGTGGCCGCCGCGGCCACCGCGGCGCAGGCCGGGCCTGAGTTCGCCAACCTGGTGACGTATGACATGGGCGGCACCAGCACCGACGTGGCCCTGGTGCTGAACGGCCGGCCCACGGTGAGCAGCGAACTCGAACTCGAATACGCCATGCCGATTCACGTGCCGATGGTGGATGTGCACACCATCGGCGCAGGCGGCGGCTCGCTGGCCAGCGTCGATGCCGCCGGCATGCTGCGCGTGGGCCCGCACAGCGCGGGCGCCTTGCCCGGGCCGGTGGGCTATGGCCGCGGCGGCACGCGGCCCACCATCACCGACGCCAACCTGGTGCTGGGCCGGCTCGACCCGGCGCGCCTGCTGGCCGTGCCCCACCCGGTGGCGCTGGCCACGCTGCACGCAGCGCTGCTGGAACATGTGGGCCGGCCCTTGGGCCTGGACGCCGTGCAGAGTGCCGCTGCCGTGCTGCGCGTGGCGAATGACAAGATGGCCGGCGCCATGCGCATGGTGAGCCTGTCGCGCGGCCACGACCCGCGCGACTTTGCGCTCTTCGCCTTTGGCGGCGCCGGGCCCTTGCATGCCTGCGCGCTGGCGCGCGAGCTGGGCATTCCCCGGGTGCTGATCCCGGCCCGCCCGGGCTTGACCAACGCCCTGGGTTGTGTGCTGGCCGATCTGCGGCATGACTTCGTCACCGCGCTCAACGTTTCACTTGAGTTGCTGCCCGAAGGCCGCCTGGCCGCGGTGCTGGCACAGCATGTGGACAGCGGCCGCGCGCTGATCGAACGCGAGCAGGTCAGCGTGCAGGCGGTGCGCGCCCTGCACCGCGCCGACATGCAGTTCCAGGGCCAGAGCCATGTGCTGGCGGTGGCCATCGACGAGCCGCAACTCAGCGTGGCCGCGCTGCGCGCCAAGTTCGTGGCCGCCTACTGGCAGCGCTTCGGCGTGGCGCTGCCCGAGATTCGCCCGGTGTTGGTGAACCTGCACACGGCCGTGATCGGCCAGCGTGCCGCCATGCCGCTGGGGCCACTGATGCCGGCCCTGCCCGGTGCCACACTGGCCGCTGCGCAACGCGCCGTGAGGCCGGTGTGGTTTGAGGGCGGCTGGCATGACACACCGGTGTTCAGCCGCGAAAAGCTGCCGCGCGGCGCGTGCATCGACGGCCCGGCGATCATCGAGCAACTGGATTGCACCAGCGTGCTGGAACCCGGCAACCAGGCGCGGGTGGATGAATTGGGTAACCTGATCGTGGCGGTGTGAAGGCCGATTTCAGCGCGGCCCACCCGCCGGCCACACCGTGCCTTGGTTGCCCGCCGCCACCGCTTGCACGCCCTTGTTGACGAAGCGCTGCAGCCGTTTGCCTTCATAGGTTTCGGTGGTGTAGAGGTTGCCTTTTGAATCAGCCGCGATGCTGTGCACGCCATAGAACTGGCCGGGCTGGCGGCCACCGTCGCCGAAGCTGGTGATTTCTTGCAGCGTGTCGCGCAGCACCACGCGCACCACCTCGTTGGTGCCGTCGGCCAGAAAGATGTACTTTTGTTGTGCGTCTTTCGAGAAAGCAATGTCCCAAGCCGAGCCTGAGCCCAGCGTGTTCCTGGCGAATTGCGCTTCCTTCACGAACGAGCCATCGGGGTTGAACACCTGGATGCGGTTGGCCTGGCGGTCGCACACGTAGACCAGGCCGTCAGCCGCGCGCTCAACACAGTGCACGGGGTTGCGAAACTGCTTGGGCAGGGGCTGCGTGGGGTCGTACTTGCCCAGGTCGGCGTCGTCCGGCTTGTTGCCGTAGGCGCCCCAAAAACGCTTCATCTTGCCGCTGTCGGCATCGAGCACAGCCACGCGCTTGTTCTTGTAACCGTCAGCCACATAGGCTTCGTTGGTCTTGGGGTCGACCCAGATTTTGGCCACGCGGCCAAAGTGATTTGGATCGTTGCTGCCCGCGTTG
>JANMYI010000322.1:0-14976 GCA_031381955.1 Burkholderiales bacterium | reverse complement strand
GGGCTCGGGGCTGTATTTGCTGCACGGGCCTGCGCGCTAGACTTGTCGCGACCAAACAAGGGGCAGACAAGCCATGGGGCCATTGAAGGGTTTGCGTGTGATCGAGCTGGCCGGCATTGGCCCAGGCCCGTTTTGCGCGATGTTGCTGGGCGACATGGGCGCCGACGTGATCCGCATCGACCGCATCGAGGCCAGCGGCCTGGGCATTCCCAGCGCGCGGCAATTCGATGTGTCCGGCCGCAGCCGCCGTTCCTTGGCGCTCGATTTGAAGCAGCCCGCGGCGCGTGACGTGGTGCTGCGGCTGGTGGAGCGCGCTGACATGCTGATCGAAGGCTTTCGCCCCGGCGTGGCCGAGCGCCTGGGCCTGGGGCCGCTTGATTGCCAGGCGTGCAACGCCAAGTTGGTGTACGGCCGCATGACCGGCTTTGGCCAGCACGGCCCCTTGGCGCAGGCCGCGGGGCACGACCTGAACTACATCGCCCTCAGCGGTGCCTTGCATGCCATCGGCATGGCGGGCAAGCCGGTGCCGCCACTCAACCTGGTGGGCGACTATGGCGGCGGCGCGCTCTACTTGGCCATGGGCCTGCTGGCCGCGCTGCATGAAAGCAAGACATCGGGCCGCGGCCAGGTGGTCGATGCGGCGATGGTGGATGGTGCGGCGTCATTGATGTCGGTGTTCTACGGCATGCATGCCGCGGGCCGGTGGAGCGATGAGCGCCGCGCCAACTTGCTTGATGGTGGCGCGCCGTTCTACGACACCTACGAAACCCGCGACGGCCAGTTCGTGGCCATCGGCGCGCTCGAGCCCAAGTTCTTTGCTGAACTGCTGCAACGCCTGGAGCTGGATGAAACCTGGGCCGCGCGCCAATACGACCGCACGCACTGGCCCGCATTGCGCGAAGCCCTGGCCGCTGCCGTGGCGCAGCGCACGCGCGCCGAGTGCTGCGCCTTGCTCGAAGGCACCGACGCCTGCTTTGCGCCCGTGCTCAGCCTGGCCGAAGCGCCGCAGCATGCGCATGCCGTGCAGCGCCAGGCATTCGTCAACGTGGGCGGTGTGGTGCAACCCGCACCGGCGCCGCGTTTCGAGCGCACACCCAGCGCGTTGCCGCGGGCCACGCCGGCAGCGGGCGAACACACCCACGAACTGCTGAGCGAATGCGGCTTCAGCGCGGCCGAGATCGCGGCGTTGCTAAGTGCCGGGGTGGCGCGGTAGCCGCCCTGAATCCAGGGAGCCCAACGATGGATCAACCTACGCCCTCTGACAACATCCGCATCGCGGCCTCGCTCATGGTGCTGCGCGATGGCGCTCAGGGCATGGAGGTGTTGTTGATGCGCCGTCCCGAACGCGGCAGTGACGACTTCCGCAGCGGCATATGGGTCTTCCCCGGCGGCGTGGTGGATCCTGGCGACGCTGAACTCGGCACTCACTGCCACGGCTTGAGCGAAGCTCAGGCCCGCGCGCGGCTGGGTGACGCCGCCGGCAGCCAGCGCCACTTCACGGCCGCGCTGCGTGAATGCTTCGAAGAAGCCGGTGTGTTGTTCGCTTGCGCCAACGATGGCGCGGCTGTGGACGTGGCCGCGCGCCATGACGAGTTGATGGACTGGCGCCACCGCGTTCACGCCGGCCAGGCCAGCCTGGCCAGCATGCTCAACACCATGAACTGGCAGCTCGACTTGCGCGAACTGGCCTTCTTTGCCCACTGGCTGACGCCACCCACGCGGCCCAAGCGTTTCGACACCCGCTTCTTCGTGACCCGCATGCCTAAACACCAGCGTGCACAGGCCGATGAGCGCGAGGCCTTGGAATTGCGCTGGGTGCAGCCGGCCCAAGCCGCGCTGCCCGACAGCGGCCTGAACATGCTGCGCGTGACGCGCCTCCTGCTCAATCAACTCGCGTCATTTGCATCAGCCCAGGCCGGCTACGCCCAGGCGCTGGCCCTGCAGGGTGTGAACCGCATCAGCCCCGAGTCACATCAGGCATGACGTTTTGCGCGTCGGCCCAGCGGCCGTCCACCAGCACCTGGTGCGGCCGAAAGCGTGCCTTGTAGGCCATCTTCGGGCTCTTCTCGATCCAGTAGCCCAGGTACACATGCGGCAATTTGAGCAGGCGCGTTTGCTCGATCTGCCACAGCACGCTGTAGGTGCCGTAGCTGGTGAGCGGCTCGGGCTCGTAGAAGGTGTAGACGGCCGAGATGCCGTCGTTCAGCACGTCGAGGATCGACACCATTTTCAAGGCACCGAGCCCCGTGGCGGCAGGCTCGCGGAACTCCACCAGGCGTGAATTGACGCGGCTTTGCAGCAGGAACTGGGTGTATTGATCGACGCTGTCCTGGTCCATGCCGCCGCCGCTGTGGCGCCCGGCCTGGTAGCGCAGGTAGAGCTGGTAGTGCTCGGGCACGAAACACAGGCGCAGCACGCGGGCCTGCAGCTTGCCGTGCTGGGCCACGGCGCGGCGCTGGCTGCGGTCGGGTTTGAAAGCCTTGACCGGCACGCGCAGTGGCACGCAGGCGCGGCAGCCGTCGCAATACGGCCGGTAGGTGAACATGCCGCTACGCCGAAACCCGTTGGCCACCAGGCCGGAATAGAGGTCGGCGTTGATCAGGTGGCTGGGCGTGGCCACTTGCGAACGGGCCTGGCGATCACCCAGATAGCTGCACGGATAGGGCGCCGTGGCATAGAACTGCAGGGACGAAAGTGGAAGCTCTTTCGGATGCGTCACGGGGCGTCAGGGTGGGGGCTGCCGGGCGCCAGGAGGTGCGCCCACAGGCGTGGATCATAGGTCCAATCGGCCACCTCCCCGGCCCCTGCGCCGCGGGCCGCATGGCGCACAAGATGGGCTTCGAAGGCACTGCGCGGCACCTCGCGCGCACCCACCGAAGCCAGGTGGCTGGTGCGCTGCTGGCAGTCGATCCATTCGATGCCGTGCTCGCGGCAAAAGCACACCAACGCGGCCAGCGCGATCTTCGACGCATCGGTGCGGTGCGAGAACATCGACTCGCCAAAGAACATGCGCCCGATGCCCACGCCGTACAGGCCGCCGACCAGCTCGCCATCGACCCAGGTTTCGAAGCTGTGCACGCTGCCCAGGTGCTGCCAGTCGCGGTAGGCGCGCACCATGTCGGCCACGATCCAGGTGCCCGCCTGGCCCTCGCGCGGCGTGCTGGCGCAGGCGTTGATGACGCGCTCGAAGGCGCTGTCGATGCGCACCTCGCAACCGGGTGTGATGGCAAAGCGGCGCAGCGTCTTGGCCAGCGAACGGTGCAGTTTGAAATCAGCCACCTTCAGCACCATGCGCGGGTCGGGGCTCCACCACAGCACCGGCTGGCCGGCACTGAACCAGGGGAAGATGCCGCGGCGATAGGCTTCGTCGAGCCGCGCCGGGGTGAGCCGCCCACCCACGGCCAGCAGGCCCGGCGCCGGACCGTCCACACCTTGCGCCAGATGGCTGGGCGGCAGCGGTTCGTCGCCTTCGATCCAATGCACCATCTTCCTTGCCATGCCGCGATCGTAACGAAGCCTGGCCTGCGGCTACGCCCACAGCCCCCGCAGTTGCGCGGGCAGGTCAATGGTCAAGCCCTCTATTTGCTGGAGTGGCTGGAGGCTTGCACCGGCCGGCGCCAGGTGCTCGAAACACGCCGCCACCGGCGGCGCGATGAACCGGCTCAAGCCGCCATAGACATGCCGGTCACCCAGGCGCGCCTGGGCAGACGGGTAAAAGCGCTGCGGCACGAGCAACTGCAAGTGCTGGCGCGCGCGCGTCATGCCCACATAGAGCAAGCGGCGTTCTTCCTCGATTTGCTCGCGCTGGCCGGTGGCCATGTCCGAAGGGATGCAGCCATCCACCACGTTCAGGATCGACACCGACTTCCATTCCTGGCCCTTGGCCGAGTGCAGGGTCGACAGCACGAGGTAATCTTCATCGAGCAAAGGTTCACCGGCCCAATCGCTGCTGGCTTCGGGCGGGTCGAGCGCCAGCTCGGTGAGAAAGCGCTCGCGGCTGCCGAAGCCGGCGGCCAGGTGTTGCAACTGCTGCAGGTCGGCCTCGCGCACGGCGGCGTCGTCATGCCGGCGGTGCAGCTGCGGCAGGTACCAGGCCAGGGCCTGGGCCAGGTCGGCCGGCCAGGCTAACGCCTCGTTGCACAGGCTGGACAGCAGTTCGGCAAAGGCCGGCCAATCGCGCGCCGCGGCGGGCGGGGGTTTGAAGGCCCGCATCGCGGCCAACGGTTGGCCGGCTTCCTGCAGCGTGGCCAGCAGCCGCCGCGCACTGGCCGCGCCGATGCCCGGCACCAGTTGCAAGGCGCGAAACCCGGCCAGTTCGTGGCGCAGGCTGTGGCCGAAGCGCAGCAGCGCCAGCAGGTCTTTCACATGCGCGGCCTCCAGGAATTTCAAGCCGCCGAACTTAACGAATGGAATATGCCGGCGCGCCAGTTCCAGTTCCAGCGCCGCGCTGTGGCTGCCGGTGCGAAACAGCACCGCCTGGTCTTTCAGCGCCAGGCCCTCCTCGCGCTGGCCAAGCACCTGTTCGGCCACCCAGGTGGCCTGGGCCACATCGTCCAGCACATGCACCAGCGCCGGGCGTTGCGGCGAAGCGGTGTTAGTCCAGAGTTGCTTGGCATGGCGTTCATGGGCCAGCGCGATGACGGCGTTCGAGGCGTCGAGGATGGCCTGCGTGCTGCGGTAGTTGCGTTCGAGCGTGATGGTGCGGGCCGGCGGCGTGAAGCGGCCGGCGAAGTCGAGGATGTTGCGCACCTCGGCGCCGCGAAAGGCGTAGATGGCCTGGGCATCGTCGCCCACCACCATCAGCCCGGCGCCGCTGGGTTTGAGGCGCTGCACGATGGCCGCTTGCAGCCGGTTGGTGTCTTGGTATTCATCCACCAGCACGTGGCTGAAACGGGCGCTGCAGGCGGCGGCCAGCGCGGGGTCGCCCAAAGCCTGCCACCAGTAGAGCAGCAGGTCGTCATAGTCGAGCAGGCCCTGGCGCTGCTTGGCCTGCGTGTAGGCGGCGAAGATCTGCTTGAGCTCGGCTTGCCATTGCGCGCACCAGGGAAACTGGCTGATTAACGTTTCATTCAGGCTGGCCTGGCGGTTCAGCGTTTGGGAGTAAATCGCCACGCAGGTGTCCTTGAGCGGAAAGCGCTGCCCGCGTTCGGCGTAGCCGCCTTCCTGGCGCACCAGGGCCATCAGGTCCTCGGCGTCGCTGCAGTCGAGCACCGCAAACCGCTCGTTCAAGCCGACATGCGGCGCCCAGTCGCGCAACAACCGCGCGCCCACGCTGTGAAAGGTGCCGGCCCAGGCCAGTTGCGGCGGCGCGGCGCTGGCCGGCAGCTTGAGTGCCTGGCGCAGTACCTGGCCGCTGCGGCGCGCCATTTCTTGCGCGGCGCGGCGCGAAAAGGTGAGCAGCAAGATGCGCTGCGGGTCGGCGCCCTCCAGCACCAGCCGCGCCACGCGGCAGGCCAGAGTCAGCGTCTTGCCGCTGCCGGCCCCGGCCATCACCAGCAGCGGCTGTTCACCTCCGTGGTTGACGGCGGCGAGTTGTTGCTCGTTCAGCGTGGCGAACGGGTCGGTTGGGGTGGGGCTGCGGCGCATGGCGCGCCAGTCTAAGCTGGATGGACATCCAGCCAAATTCATCCAACACTGTGCCATCTCATGGCCGCACGCCGGGTGTTTCGATCGTCATGCCCGCCGCGCGCTGCATCAGGTACAGCTCCAGCGCCACCCACTGCGGCGCATCGGCCGGCCAGGCTTCAGCGCGCACGCCGGTGAGGCAGTTGCGCAGCCGGCGCTGCAAGCCACCGAGCGCCTGCCATTGCAGGCGGTAGATCGGATAACCGTTGGGGTGACCTTGCGGGATCAGGCTGCCGCCCAGGCGCAGCCCGGCGCGTTCGTCGTGGCAGTGGGCACAAGACAAATCGAGTTGCCCCAAACGTTGCTTGAACAGCGTCGCGCCTTCGGTGCGCGCAGCGGTCAAACGCTCATCTTGCGGCGGCGCCACGGGCAGGCCGCGCGAGGCATGTGCCACCGCGGCCTCGAGCGCCAGCAGGTTGGCCGCGGCGTCGCCGGCCACACCCTGGCGCTGGCTGCGGCACTGCGCAATGCGTTGTGACAAGGTGACCGGCCGTTGGGCGGTGTCGTCGAACGCCGGGTAGCGTGCCGCCACACCGCGCATGCTGGCGGCCAGCTCACCATGGCAGCCGGCGCATGAGCCCGCCCGGCCGCCCGAAGGGCGAATACCGGAAGGCGCAGCCTGAAGGTCTTCCAGTGAGCGCTGCGCGGTGCCTGCGGGCTGCGCCCACAAGGCTTGGCCTTCGAGCACGCCGAGCATGCCGGGGTTGGCGGCATCGTCGCGCTGCAGCGCCTGGGTGGCCGGGCTCATGTCATCAAAGCCCGAACGGCGCGGCCCATCGGCGGCGCCGGCACAGCAGGCGGCCAGCGCCAGGGCGGCCCAGGCACGCCAGGTCACGTCACCTCGATGGCGATGGTTTCGATTTGATTGAAACCTCTGTCGCCGGCCCAATTCAAGCGCAGCGTGGCGCTGGCCGTGGCCACGACATGAAACGCCACATACGGGTTGGCGGCGGTGGCGGCGTACAACTCGGCGCTGAACACCAAGTCGTTGCCCCAATGGCAGGTGAAGCGGCGAATCAAATCCGCCGGCACCTGCTGGCCGACCGAATCCACGCGCAAGCCGGTTTCCATCGGGTGGCCGATCAGCGCGCGGATTTCGATGACTTCGCCGCGCTTGGCGGTCTTGGGGGCGGTGATGATGGCGCGGGCCATGGCCTATTCGATGCACGCGGCCAGCACGACCACGACTTCCACCGTGTGCGTGAAGCAAGCGCCGTCTTGCATGCGCGCCACCGCCAGCAACTGCTGGCTGGTGGCCAGGCGGATGCGGGTTGACACCTTGGCCACGCCGTTGCGCGGGCTCAAGCTGAACCGCGCCACGTCGCGCTGTGGGTTGCGCTGGTTGAAGATGGCAATCTCGCGCACATGGTCGGCCGCCGTCATGGGGCTTTGTACGCTGACCGTGACCGGCACGACATTGCCGTTGTCGATGAGGGGCGCAATGTCCAGCAGCACCCGACCTTCGCGCACCGGCGCGCCTTTGGCAAATTCGCGCAGCACCCGTTCCAGTTCTTCGGGCAAGGCCAGGGCCGGGCGCACCACGGCCATGGCCGCGGCGCTGAGGACGAGATCGCGGCGTTTCATCACCACTCACTCGCGCAGCGTTGACAGAAACGCCACCACGTCTTCGATCTGCTGTGCCGTCAGCAGGGTCTGGCCGCGCCAGGCGCTGCCCACCTGGTTCAGGCCGTTGGCACGAAAGTAGGCGGGCATGATGCTGTCGGGGTTGAGGCTGCGGCTGTCGATCATGCGCTGGCGCAATTGGGCCGCGTTCAGCCGCGCGCCCACGCCGCGCAAATCGGGCGCCAGCGTGCCCTGGAAGCGTTCTTCCGGGAACGGCCCGCTGTGGCACAGCAGGCACAGGCCCTGCGTGCGGGTGGCGACGATGACCCGGCCTCGCGCCGCATCACCCGGCCCCGCCAAGGGCTCGGGCGCGCCCTGGGCCGCAGCCAGCGCGCTGCTGGCCACCAGCCCGCACGCGATCAAGCAAACCAGCACAGGCTTCAAGCTTTGGCACGCAACTGATCTTTGAGCGGCAGGTTGCGGATGCGCTTGCCCGTGGCGGCAAAGATCGCATTCAACACCGCCGGTGCGGCCACCGCGATGGTGGGCTCGCCCACGCCGCCCCAGAAGCCGCCGCTGGGCATGACGATGGTTTCAACCTTGGGCATGCGGTCCATGGTCATCACCGGGTAACTGTCGAAGTTACTTTGCTGCATGCGCCCGTCTTTCACCGTGCACTCACCGTACAGCGCGGCCGACAGGCCGTACGAGAACGAGCCTTCAACCTGATACGCAATCTGCTTCGGGTTGACGGCATGGCCCGGGTCGGTGGCGGCCACGATGCGGTGCACCGTCAGTTCGCCCTGCGGGTTGACCGACACTTCAGCACAGGCCGCCACGTAGCTGCCAAAGCCCATGCATTGCGCCAGGCCGCGGAACACGCCCGGCGCCGCCGGCTTGCCCCAGCCCGCGCCTTCAGCCGCAGCGTTGAGCACGCCCAGGTGTTTGGGGTGATTGGCCATGAGTTTGCGGCGCAGCGCCAGCGGGTCCTGGCCGGTGGCGTGCGCCACTTCGTCGATGAAGCATTCGAGGTAGATGGTGTTCTGGTTCAGGTTCACGCCGCGCCAAAAGCCCACCGGCACGGCCGGGTTGCGCATGGCGTGATCGACCAGCAAGTTCGGCACCGTGTAGCCGATGGACGCTTCAGGCCCCGGTGCATTCAGGCCCTGGAAGACCACTGGGTCCAGGCCATTGCGGATGTTCTGCGGTGCCACGCCGGCCAGGATCGACTGCCCCGCGATGCGCATGTGCAGCGCCGTCAAATTGCCCTGCGCATCCAACCCCGCTTGCAGCTTGCATTGCGTGACGGGGTGGAAGCGGCCGTGCAGCATGTCTTCTTCGCGGCTCCAGATCAGCTTGACCGGCGTGCCGGGCAGTTCCTTGGCAATCAGCACCGCCTGGGTGACCCAGTCGTGCACCGCGCCACGGCGGCCGAAGCCGCCGCCCAGGTGCAGCTTGTAGACCTCGCACTTGGCCGGCGGCAAACCCGCGGCTTCAGCGGTGGCGGCCAGGGCGGCCTCGCCGTTTTGCGTGGGCGTCCACAACTCGCAGCGCTCGGGCGTCCAGCGCGCCGTGGCGTTCATGGTCTCCATCGTGGCGTGGTTCTGGTGCGGGTAGCTGTACACCGCCTCCACCTTGCGCGCCGCGGTGGCCAGTGCCGCCTTGGCATCGCCCAGGCTGTTGCCCACCACGGCCTCGGGCGCATCGAGCGCGATCTTCAGCACCGCCGCCACCGCGGCACTCGACGCCTGGGCGTTCGGGCCCTCGTCCCATTCGATGGGCAGGGCGTCGAGCGCGGTCTTGGCTCGCCACCAGGTGTCGGCCACCACGGCCACGGCGCTGTCGCCCACGCGCACCACCTTCTTCACGCCGGGGCGGCCCAGCACCGCGGCGGTGTTGACGCTCTTGATCTTGCCGCCGAACACCGGGCAGTCCTTGATCGCCGCGTTCAGCATGCCGGGCAGCTTCAGATCCATGCCGTAGACCTGGCTGCCGTCGAGCTTGGGGCGGGTATCCAGCCGGGCCACGGGCTTGCCGGCGATCTTCCAGTCTTTCGGGTCTTTCAGCGTCACCTGCGCCGGCGGCGTGAGCTTGCCGGCGGCCACGGCCACCTTGCCGTAGGTGGTGCTGCGGCCGCTGCCGCGGTGGCTGATCACGCTGTTGGCGGCTGTGCATTCGGCCACTGGCACATTCCATTCGTTAGCCGCGACCTGCACCAGCATCATGCGCGCGGTGGCGCCGCCCTTGCGCACATAGTCTTGTGACTCACGGATGCCGCGGCTGCCGCCGGTGGAAAAGTTGCCCCAGACGCGGTTGCGCGCCAGGTTCTGCCCCGGCGTGGGGTATTCGGTGCTCACTTTGCCCCAGTCGCATTCCAGTTCCTCGGCCACCAGTTGCGCCAGGCCGGTCAGTGTGCCCTGGCCCATTTCGCTGCGCGCGATGCGGATCACCACCGCGTCGTCGGGCTTCACCACCACCCAGGCGTTGACTTCTGCCGCGGCGGTTTGCGCTTCGGCGCTGCCGGGCAAGGCGACGTGAAAGCCGACCACCAGGCCGGCCGCCGCGCCGCCCACGAACTGGCGGCGGGTGAGATCGAGTTGTGGGCTATTCATGATGTTCTCCCCATCGCGGCGGCCTTCTTGATGCCTTCGCGCACGCGGTTGTAGGTGCCGCAGCGGCAGATGTTGGTCATGGTGCTGTCGATGTCGGCGTCAGTCGGGTTCGGCTTGGCCTTGAGCAAGGCGGCCGCGGCCATCAACATGCCGCTTTGGCAAAAACCGCATTGCGGCACATCCAGCTCGGCCCAGGCCTTTTGCAGGTTGTGCGAGGCGTTGGGGGCCAGGCCTTCAATGGTGATGATTTTTTCCTGCGCACTCACCGTGGACACCGGGCGCACGCACGAGCGCGTGGGCACGCCGTCGATGTGTACCGTGCAGGCGCCGCAGGCGGCGACGCCGCAGCCGTATTTGGTGCCCGTGAGGCCGAGCTGTTCGCGCAGCACCCACAGCAGCGGGGTATCGGCTTCGGCCTCGAAGTTCAGGGTGCTGCCATTGACGTTCAAGCTCGGCATGGGCGTTCCTTGTTGCCAGTTCATCGCCCTTGCAGGCTAGCACCTAGGCATGGCCCTGCCCATCCGGGCAGATTCTGATTCAGGGCAACGCTGATCAAGTCCGCGCGAGTGCGCGCGCCGCGAGGGACTTGATCGCCCTGCGCATCAGCGCGTCTGGCCGGGCTTGCGCATCTCGCGCATCAAGCTCCAGGCCAGGGCGCCCAGGCCGGCCACGGCCGCGGCCAGCGCGGCCCACAGCAGCCAGCGGCGGCGCTGCTCCGGGCTGGTGTCGGTCAGCGTGCCGCTTGATGCCTTCACCTCCAAAGCGCCAAGCGTGGCAGTGGGCAACTTGAATTCATCGCCGTCTTGGTAGCCGGGCAGCAAGGCGGCGCGCGGCAGCGCCACGCTGCGCGCGCGCTCGCGCCCGATGGCCAGGCGATACGGCGGCGTGCCCGTGGCGGCGAACAGCAAATGCGGCGCGCGCCAGCTCAGGCTCACCGCTTGCGGCGCGGCGCTGCCATGGCTGCGAAAGCGCAGCTCGCGCAGCGGCAGGTCGTTCATCTCCAGCGCCGGTGAACGCAAGGTCTGCCCGCCGTGCAGCAACGCGAAGGCGGTGTGGCTGGCAATCGGCTCCCAGTTCGCCGCGCCACTGCGTGCGGGCTGCTCGGCACGCCGGTCGATGCTCACCGGCACCACCGCATTGCCGGCGCCAAGGTGAAACTCGATGCGCGCGATGGGCAGCGTGGCGCCCAGGTCGAGCTGGTCTTCACGCAGCTCGAAGCGCGCGCTGTCGAGCGCGGCAGCGTCGGCGGGGCTGGCCTGGGCCAGCTCGGCCTGCACCCGGCTCAGGCCCAGCGCCCCGTCGGCGCGCAGGCGCAAGTAGCGCGTGTTCGCGGGCAGCGCAGTCAGCGCCAGGCGGTGTTGGATGACCTGCCTGGGCGCGCCGGCGGCACTGGCCAGTTCCACCAACACGCCCTGGCCAGCGGCGCGCCAGGCCTGCGCGTCGGTGCTTGACTCAACCCGAACGTTGCGCACCAGGCCGGCCGCGCCCGGCGCCGCCCACTCCAGCGTCAAGGCTTGCGGCGGCTGCGCCTCGCCCAGCAGCTTCAGGTCGATCAACCAAACCGCAGGCGCGGCGGCTTCGGGCTGGCCCGGTCTGTCCGGCCTACCGGCTTGCTCCACCTTCAACACCGTGCCATCGCTGCGCCACTCCAGCTTCAGGTTAGGCGCCACGGCCTGGCCTTCGGCGGCGGGCCAGGCGAAGTGCGGCAGCACCTGAAAGCGGGGCGGCAACTGCGGCACCAAGGGCGCTGATGCCCAGGCCAGGGGCACGAGTTTGCCGTTGGCGTCGAACAGGCGCACGTCGGCCAAGCCGGTGCTGCGTGACTGCTGCAACACGGCCAATGGCAGGCGCAGGCGCTGCAAAGCGTCGCTGCCCTGCGGGGTGACGTTCGCCGTGGTGGTGTACAGGGTGATGGTGTCGACATCGGCGGCACGCGCCGGCGCCGGCTGCACCAGCAGCAGCGCCGCGGCCAAGCCCAGGCTCGTTTTCATATGGCCTCCTTGCGCGCCGGTGGCAACGGCGAGAGGTAGCCGATCAACAACATCAACAAGCCCACGCCGATGAACGAGACGATGCGCAGCAGCGCGCCGGTGTGCGACAAATCCACCAGCGCCAGCTTCAGCACCACCACGCCCAGCAACGCGGCGCCGGCCATCCAACCCGTGCGCCACTTGCGCCCCGTGGCGATGAACATGGTGGCCAGCGCGCACAGGCTCCACAACATGGTGTAAGCGGTTTGCACCGCACCCGCATGCCAGGCGCCGTGCAGCCACAGCGGGGTGCCGGCCCAATGGTGCAAGCTGCGAACAACCATTGCGTTCAGCCACACAAAGCCGGCCAGTGCGCCCACGGCCAGCGCCACTTTGGGTTGGATGAAGGGCGGGTGCTCGGTGCTGCGCCACAGCCGCCAGGCATAGAGCGCGAGCAAGGCATGGCCCAGGTCGATGGGGTTGACGAGCGGCAAGTAGGGCAGCGGCTGCATGGCGCCATCAGCATGCAGGTTCACCGCCAGCAGCCACAGCAGCCCCAACCCCAGCAGCGGCCAGGCCAGGCCCCAGTGCAAGCTGCGCGGGTGCTGTGCGCTGGGCCACTGGCCGGCACGCTGGCGCGCCAGGAACCACAGCATCAAGGCCAGCGGCGCGGCCAGGGCCAGGCTGGGCGTCCAGGCCTGGTGGCGGTTGATGAAAGCGGCGCCCATGCCATACGCCAGCAGCGCCGCATGCAGCAGCGCTGTGCCGTGCCAGAGCCCATGTTCAGCAGGCTGACTGGTGTGGGCCGCGCGGGCGGACACATCCAACCGGCGCAGCAGCCACAACGCGGCGGCCAGCAGCGCGGCCAGGCTGAGCAAGGCGCCATCGCGGTAATGCGGCCACAAGTCCACGTGCCCACCGGTGTAGCCGACATGGCGCCAGCCCATCAGCGCGCTGAAGCTCACGAGCACCAGGGCCGCAGCCATGGCGCCACGCGCGGCAACGCGCAGTGCCGGCCAGGCCAGGCGCTGCTGCGCCCATTCCAGGGCCAGCGCAAACGCTGCCAGCAGCAGGGCGTTGCGTTCGCCCAAGGCTGGCTGGCCAAAGGGCGCGAAAGTCAGTTCGTTGCTCAGGCCAGCGAAGGCGTGCAGCAAGCCCAGGCCCAAGGCGACGTCATGCAAGCGCTGCAATAACAGCGGCTTGAACAGGCGCTGCACGCCGCGCAGGGGTTCGCCCGGCTCAGCCGCCGCGGCGTGCAGCAATTGCCGCGCCGTGAACAGGGCCGACGCGCCCAACAGCAAGGCACCCACCAGGTGCGCATTGGCCATGAACAGCGCGCCGCTGGCACGCCCGGCCTGGCCCCACAACTGCACCGCGGCCATCACTTGCAGCGCCAGCCCCAGGCCGAGTGCTGCGGCGCGGCGCTGGCGCAAAGCCACCCAGGCCACGCCGGCGCCTTGCAGCGCCCAGGCGGCGGCGGTCCAGCGCTCGTCCAGCGCCAGGGGCGCCACCAGGGCCAGGAAGACCACGCCCAGGGCCAGCATGCCTTCGGTGAGCAGCCGCATGCGCTCGCCCAGGCGCTGCCACAGCCAGCGCGCCAGCAGCAGGTACACGCCGGCCAACACGGCCGCACTGATCGCCACGCCGTATTCGAGATGGCGCACCATGGCCGCCTGCATGCCGAAGGCGGCAATGGGCACGCCGAACAGCAGGCTGCCGTCGACGATGGGCAAGCGCGGCGGCGCCAGCGCAGCGAGCTGCTTGCTGTATTGCACCGTGATGAACAGGTACAGCAGCAGGTGAGCGATGAGGAAGGGCTCGGTGCTGGCCAGCAACTCGGCCTGCCAGTGGCGCAGGCCCCAGGCCAGGCCGATGCCGAAGGTGAAGACAAAGCCCACCGTGTTCAACAGTTTCCAGGCGCGCTGCTGGGCCAGCCAGGCGATGGCCAGGTTGAGCACGCCGTAGTAGCTGAACAGCATCACATGGCTGCCCTGGCCGGTGGAGGTGAGCACCGGCGCCAAAAACGCGCCGGCAAAGGCCACCACGGCCAGCACCATGGCGTCTTGGCCCAGGGCCAGCACGGCCGTCAAGGCCGACAGTGCCACCAGCAAGGCGAAGGCCAGGCCGGGCGGCAGCAGGTGGTACAGGCGCAGCGCGGCAAACAACACCAGGTAGATGACGCCGATGCCACCGCCTTGCAGGGTGAGCGCGTAGTCGCGCCGGGCGTGGCGCAGCCGCCAGCCAACACCGATGGCCACCATGCCGACCAGCACCACGGCGGCCAGGCGCAGTTCGATGGGCAGCAGCGCATGGTCAGCCGCATAACGAACGAGAAAAGCCACGCCCACGAACAGGATCAACACCGCCAGGCGAACGATGGTGTTGCCGCCCAGCACCCAGGCCCTGAGCGTGGCGCCCAGTGAGCTGGTGGTGACCAGGCTGGTGTCTTCGCTTGGCGCCGTGGCGGCCGGGCGGTGTTGGCGTTGGGCCGGGCTGGGCGCGGGATCGGGGGCGGCCTGCGCTGCGGCAAGCGTTTCAGGCTCGGCGGCCGCGGTCACCAAGACCATGGGCGCCGTATCGGCCTCGGCCTGGCCTGCGGCGGCGCTGGGTTCCGGCGCCGCTGGGGCGGCGGCAACGCCTGGCGGAAGCTGCCGCAAGCGCGCTTCAAGCTGATCGAGCCGAGCCTGCTGGCGCTGCCAGGCCCAGGCGCCCAACGTCACGGCCAGGGCCAGTGCCACGGTGGGTGACAACGCCTGGGCCGCCACGAGGCTGCCCACGAACAACGCGGCCAACAGCATCCAACTCATGTGCGCGACTCCAAGCCCGGCTTGGGCGCAGCCATTGTGCCCAGCGTGCCGCGCTGTGGCCGCGTGCCGGCGAGTGCGGTGGCGCCAGAATGCACGCCCGGTGTTGCCACGTCATACCCAACCCTGTGCACCACCCAAGCCCTGGTTGCTACTCAATTCGCAGCAGCAATTGCCCCGGGCTGACCTGGCTGCCCACCGCAGCGCCCACTTCGGCCACCGTGCCGGCGCAGGGCGCCTCGACGCGATGCTCCATCTTCATGGCTTCAATCGCCAGCAGCGGCTGGCCTGGCTCAACGGCCTGGCCCAGGGCCACTTCCAGGCGCACGAGCAGGCCATGCATGCGGCTGCGGATGGTGCCGCTGCCGCCGGCACCGCTGCCCTGCGGCGGCTGCGCGGTGG
>JANMYI010000269.1:0-3694 GCA_031381955.1 Burkholderiales bacterium | reverse complement strand
CGCTGCACCAGGGCCTGGGCGGCCGCGGGCAAAGAGTCGTGCTCGCGCAACACGGCGGCGATCTGCTCGTCGTCGATCATGTCCGACAGGCCATCGGAGCACAGCAGGACCCAATCGCCCGGCTGGGTCTGGTGCAGATGGGTCTCGAGCAGCACCGTGTCTTCGACGCCGACCGCGCGGGTGACCAGGTTCTTGTGGTTGGACACCGCGGCCTGCTCGGGGGTGATCAGACCGGCGTCGATCTGCTCCTGCAGCAGCGAGTGGTCGCGCGTGATCTGCGCCAGGCGCCCGGCGCGCAAGCGGTACACGCGCGAGTCGCCCACATGGCCCACGATCATGCGCCCGGCGCGAAACACCGCCACCACCAGCGTGGTGCCCATGCCGGCGTAGTGCGGGTTGGAATTGGCAGCATTGAAGATCGCGCGGTTGGCGTTTTCAACGCAGATTTCCATGGCGCGCTTGACTTCGGCGTCGGTCGCCTGGGCGCTGGCCTCGCGCAGCCAGCGGCCAAGCTCAGCGCGGATGAACGAAGTGGCCATGTTGCTGGCCACTTCGCCGGCGTTATAACCGCCCATTCCATCGGCCAGCACGGCCAACGAACACGCCAGATCCAGCGCGGTCGAGTCCTCGTTGTTGGTGCGCGAGCGACCGGTGTCGACCAGGTCGAAGAACTCGAACGTCATGGGTGGTGGTGGCGGTGCAGGATGGGCGGTGCGTGGCAATGCAAGGCGCATTGTGCCTCGCAGGGCCGGGGTGATGGCCCTAGGCGCCGGCCGGCGCCAGCGTTGCACGCACCTGCGCCAGTGCCGCGGCCAGTTCGCGGCCATTTGCAGGGCGCGCCGCGGGTTGTTTGCTCAAGGTGCGTGCCACCACCGCCGCCAAGGCGGCCGGCAGATCAGGGCGGATCAGGCGCAGGTCGGGCGCCGGCACGCTGGCCACCTGGCGCAGCAGTTCGCCCAACGACGGGTGGTCGTGCGGCAGGCGAGCGCACAGCAATTGGAACAACATCACCCCCAGGGCGTAAAGGTCGCCGCTGGCATCGGGCGGCGCACCGGCGAGTTGCTCCGGCGCCATGTAGGCCGGGCTGCCCAACACCACGCCGGTGCGGGTGCGCACCGCATCGTGGCCGCCGGCCAGGCCGAAGTCGGTGAGCTTGACGCGGCCGTGGGGCAGGTCGACCATCACGTTGGCGGGCTTGACGTCGCGGTGCACCACGCCGTACTCGTGGGCGTGGGCCAATGCCAGCGCCAGCCGTTCGACGATGCCCAGGCACAGCACCTCGGGCAACAGGCGCGCTGCGTGGGTATAGCGCCCCAGCTCGCAGCCGGGCAGCAGCTCCATGGCCAGCCACAGCCAGCCTTCTTGCTCGCCGCCTTCGTAAACCTGGGCGATGTCGGAATGCACCAGTTGCCGTGCTGCTGCGGCGCCTTGCAGGAAACGTTCGCCGGCCAGCGCGCCCGCACTGCCCGCCGTGCCGTGCTCAGCGGGCAAGACCTTGAGCGCCACCGCCATTTGTTGTGCGTCATCGGCGGCCAAATACACGCCGCCCGAAGCGCCCTGGCCAATCAACCTCACGATGCGGTATCGCCCCAGGCAGCGGCCGGTGGCCAGGACGCTGCCCCAAGCTCGCGCCGTGGTGCTCACAGCCGGCGCGCCGCTGCGGCCATGGCGGGGCGTTCAGGCCGGCGTGGCCATGGCCTTGGCCTGGCGGTTGCGGTACCAGCCGAGCAACACCACCAGGCCTGCGCCAATGGCGCCAGCCAAGACGTGGCTCCAGTTAGGCTGCACGCCAAAGCGCTCGACGACCGCCGGGTCGGTGATCATCATCTCGCCAGCCAGCCAGCCCAGCAGGGCCGCGCCCAGGGTGATGATGATCGGAAAGCGCTCCATCACTTTGATGAGCATGGTGCTGCCGAAGATGATGAGCGGGATGCTGATGGCCAGGCCGAGTATCAACAGCAGGGTGTCGCCCTTGGCCGCCGCGGCCACCGCCAGCACGTTGTCCAGGCTCATCACCAGGTCGGCCACCAAGATGGTGCGGATGGCATATGCCATGCCTCGCGCCTCGCCGCTCTCGGCGTGGTGATCGCCGCCTTCGTCAACCAGCAACGACACGCCGATGTAGATCAGCAGCACCCCGCCGACGATCTTCAACCACGGCCACTTGAGCATCTCCACCGCGATCAGCGTGAGCACGATGCGCATCACGATGGCCGCGGCGCTGCCCCAGAAGATGGCCTTCTTTTGCTGATGCGGTGGCAGCGCGCGTGCGGCCAGGGCGATGACCACGGCGTTGTCGCCGGACAGCAGGATGTTGGCCAGGATGATCGAGCCCAGCGCGGCCCAAAAGGCGGCGGAGGTCATTTCCATATCGGTCTCCCAGAGAGTCAGGCTGCGCAGGCGCGGCCAGTTGAAAGCGGGGCGCCAGTGTAGGCGTGCGCCTGGGCTTCACTGCATCGTGAAACTACGCACAGCGCGCTGCCGGCGCTACAGCAGCGCCTTGAGCAGTTGTGCCATTTCACTGGGGTTGCGGGTGACGGTGAAACCACACTCTTCCATGATGGCCAGCTTGGCTTCGGCGGTGTCGGCCCCGCCCGAGATCAGCGCGCCGGCATGACCCATGCGCTTGCCCGCGGGCGCCGTGACGCCGGCGATGAAGCCGACGATGGGCTTGCGCATGTTGGCCTTGCACCAGCGCGCAGCCTCGGCTTCGTCGGGGCCGCCGATTTCGCCGATCATGATCACCGCGTCGGTGTCGGGGTCGGCGTTGAAGGCCTTCATCACGTCGATGTGCTTCAGCCCGTTGATCGGGTCGCCGCCGATGCCCACTGCGCTGCTTTGGCCCAGGCCCAGCTCGGTGAGTTGGGCCACTGCTTCATAGGTGAGCGTGCCCGAACGGCTGACCACGCCGATGCGGCCCTTGCGGTGGATGTGGCCGGGCATGATGCCAATCTTGATTTCTTCGGGCGTGATCAAGCCCGGGCAGTTGGGTCCCAGCAGCAGGGTCTTCTTGCCGCCCTGCGCTTCTTTTTGCGCCATGCGGTTCTTCACCATCAGCATGTCCTTGACCGGAATGCCCTCGGTGATGCAGATGACCAGGTCCAGATCGGCCTGCACCGCTTCCCAGATGGCTTCGGCCGCGCCGGCGGGCGGCACATAGATCACGCTGACGGTGGCGCCGGTCTGGCCGGCGGCTTCTTTCACGCTGGCAAAGATCGGAATGCCTTCAAGGCTTTCGCCGGCCTTCTTCGGGTTCACGCCAGCCACGAAGCAGGCCTTGCCATGGGCATAAGCCTGGCAGCCCTTGGTGTGGAACTGCCCGGTCTTGCCGGTGATGCCTTGCGTGATGACGCGGGTGTCTTTGTTGATGAAGATGGACATGGTGTGCTCGAATCAAACGACCAACAGGCGGTTGCGATGGTGTACGCCATCAAGCGGGCGCCGCGGAACCGGCTTCGCCGGGTCGAAGGCGCTACGGGGGTGGGTCAATTCACGGCGGCGACGATGCGGGTGGCTGCTTCAGCCATCGTGTCGGCCGCGATGATGGGCAGGCCGCTGTCGGCGAGCAGCTTCTTGCCGATCTCTTCGTTCGTGCCCTTCATGCGCACCACCAGCGGCACGGTGAGGTTGACTGCTTTGCACGCAGCGATCACGCCTTCGGCGATGGTGTCGCAGCGCATGATGCCGCCGAAGA
>JANMYI010000193.1:0-9057 GCA_031381955.1 Burkholderiales bacterium | reverse complement strand
CCCAATTCTTCAAACACCTCCCGCGCCTGGCTTACCTGGCCTTTGCCGCCATCCACCAGCACCAGGTGCGGCAATTTACCCGTTCCTGCGGGCAGGCTGCCCGTGGTCTTGGCCTCGTTCAGTGCCTCGGCCAGTTTGCCGTAGCGCCGCAGCAGCACCTGGCGCATGGCGGCATAGTCGTCACCCGGCGTCACGTCGTTGATGTTGTAGCGCCGGTATTGTGCCGGCTGCATCTGGTGGTTAGCGAAGACGACGCATGACGCCTGCGTGCTTTCACCGGCCGTGTGGCTGATGTCGAAGCACTCGATACGCACCGCGTCCAGGTCACCTTGCTCCAGGTCGAGCGCTTCGCTCAGGGCGCGCGTGCGGTCACGCTGCGAGCCTTCCTCGGCCAGCAGCCGGGCCAGTGAAATCTCGGCGCCCTTGGCCGCCATCTCCAGCCAGACGCGGCGCTGCTCGCGCGGCTGGTGCTGGGCGCGCACGCGCTGGCCGGCGGCTTGCGACAAGGCGTCGATCAGCTCGGGCGCCACGGCGTGGCTGAGCACCAGCGCCGGCGGCACGCCCTGGCCCAGGTAGTGCTGGGCCAGGAAGGCTTCGAGCACCAGACGCTCCGGGCTGCGCGGCTGCGCGGGTGCCGCGTCGAGCATGCCCGCTTCATCGAGCTCCAGCGCCGCGGCGTCGTCGACATGCGCTGGAAAGTAGGCGCGGTCGCCCAGGTGGCGGCTGCCGCGCACCATGGCCAGGTTGACGCAGGCGCGGCCACCTTGAACGCGAACCGCCAGGATGTCGACATCGCGCTCCACGGCCGACAGGCTGCTGGGCTCCATCGACTGCTGGTGCAGCACCTTCGACAGTGCGGCAATGCGGTCGCGCCATTGCGCCGCTTTTTCGAATTCCAGCGCGCTGGCGCAGGCGTTCATCTGCTGCTGCAGATCGGCACTCACTTCCTGCGCCTCGCCGAGCAAGAAGCGCTCGGTGCTGCGCACGTCGCGCGCGTAGTCGGCCGCGCTCACATGGCCCACGCAGGGTGCCGAGCAACGTTGGATTTGGTACAGCAAACACGGCCGCGAGCGGTGGTTGAAGACCGAGTCTTCGCAGGTGCGCAGGCGAAAGACTTTCTGCACCAACAGGATGGTTTCCTTCACCGCCCAGGCGCCCGGGTAGGGGCCGAAGTAGCGGTGCTTGCGGTCCACGCTGCCGCGGTAATAGGCCACGCGCGGAAACTTTGTAGCCAACGGGGCCCCTGCCCCATTGGCGGCTCCGATGACGGCCGCGGTGGGGGCCACTGCCTCAGCGGCCGCGCTGCCAATGGTGTTGCTGCCGGCGCCGGCGCCGCTGCCGGTGATCTTCAAGTATGGGTAGCTCTTGTCGTCACGAAACAGGATGTTGAACCTGGGTTCAGCGTCTTGATGAGGTTGTTTTCCAGCAGCAAGGCCTCGGCCTCGTTGCGCACCACCGTGGTTTCCAGGCGCTCGATGCGGCCCACCATGTGGCCGATGCGCGTGCCGCCATGATCCTTCTGGAAGTAGCTGGCCACGCGCTTGCGCAGGTTGGCGGCCTTGCCCACGTACAGCACGTTGCCCTGGGCATCGAAGTAACGGTACACACCAGGCAACGCGGGCAGGGCCGCCACATCGGCCAGCAGGCGGTCACGACCAGGTACAGGCCCGGGCGCGGCCGGTTCGTCAACGTTTGCAGGGCTGGCTTCGCTCATCGCGGCGCATTCTCGCTGGCTTCGATAATGGGCCGATGCAGTGGGATCTGTGGTGCCGCGTGATCGACAACTTTGGTGACGTCGGCGTGGCGTTGCGCCTGGCGCACGACCTGGCGCAACGTGGCGAGCAGGTGCGCTTGTGGCTGGACGACGCCCGGGCGCTGGCCTGGATGGCACCGCAAGGCGCTGCCGGCGTCGAGATCCTGGCCTGGGCGCAGCAGGCGAATGCGGCGCCGGGCGATGTGGTGGTTGAAACCTTCGGCTGCGACCCCGAGCCCGCGTTCATCCAGGCCATGGCCCGGCGCCCAAGCCCGCCGCTGTGGATCAACCTCGAACACCTCAGCGCCGAGACCTTTGCGCAACGCTGCCACGGCCTGGCATCACCCGTGGCGGCAGGCCCCGGGCGCGGCCTGGTCAAGCGCTTTTACTACCCCGGGTTCACACCCGCCAGCGGCGGCCTGATCCGTGAGCCCGGCTTGCTGGCCCGGCAGGCAGCGTTCGACGCACCGGCCTGGCTGGCCGGCATGAGGCTGGCGCGGCTGGCCGGCGAGCGTGTGGTCAGCCTCTTTGGCTACCCCGAGGCGTCTGTTTCGCACCTGCTTGGCGCGTTGGGTGACCAACCCACCGCACTGCTGCTGGCGCCGGGTGCCGCGGCCGCCGCGGTGCTGGCCGATCGCGCCAACTGGCCACCCGGCCTGCGCGCCTTGGCCCTGCCCTGGCTGACCCAGCGCGACTTCGACCACTTGCTGTGGGCCAGCGACCTGAACTTCGTGCGCGGTGAAGATTCGTTCGTGCGCGCGCAATGGGCCGGCCGGCCGTTTGTGTGGCAGATCTACCCGCAGCGCGATGGCGCGCATGGCGCCAAGCTCAACGCTTTCTTGGCCGCCTACCTGGCGTCAGCCAGCACCGCGTTGGCGCCCGGCCTGAGCCGGCTGTTTGCAGCCTGGAACGGGCTGGCACCACCGCCGCTAACCTGGCCGGCGGCGCCGGCCTGGCGCGACCATGCGCTGGCCTGGCGCGAGCAGTTGGCAGCTCAGCCTGATCTCACCACCCGGCTGCTCCAGTTCGCCACTGAAAGCCGCTAGAATCGCGGGCTTTGCCCAACTGGCCTCTCGCCGCTGACTCACATGAAAATCGCCCAGGAAATTCGCGCCGGCAACGTCATCATGAACGGCAAAGACCCGATGGTCGTGCTCAGAACGGAATACAGCCGTGGCGGGCGCAATTCGGCCACGGTGCGCATGAAGCTGAAGAACCTGCTGAATGCATCGGGCACCGAACTCGTCTTCAAGGCCGACGACAAGATGGATCAGGTGATCCTCGAAAAGAAGGATTGCACCTACACCTACTTTGCCGACCCCATGTACGTGTTCATGGACGCCGACTACAACCAGTTCGAGGTGGAAGCCGAGAACATGGGCGACGCCATCCAGTACCTGGAAGACAGCATGGCCGTTGAAGTGGTGTTCTACGACGGCAAGGCCATCTCGGTGGAAATGCCAACCACCCTGGTGCGCGAGATCAGCTACACCGAACCCGCCGTCAAGGGCGACACCTCGGGCAAGGTGCTCAAGCCGGCCAAGCTGGCCACCGGGCTTGAAATCTCGGTGCCGCTGTTCGTGGAAACCGGCGACAAGATCGAAATCGATACGCGCACCCACGAATACCGCAAGCGCGTCTGACGCTCAAGTGGCGATGCAGCAGGACAAGGGGCACTTCGGTGCCCCTTTGCTTTTGCCGAACGCCTGGCCCGCTGAGTTGCGGCACTGGTCCGGGCGCACGCGCTTCGGGGCGCTCATTCATGGCCTGGGCCGCGGCGAGCGGCTGTTGGCGCTGTGGCAGGCCTGGGCTGAAGACCCCTCACGCAGCCAGCGTTTGAACATCATCGTGGTCGAGCCGGCGCCGCCGAGCGCGGCCCAGTTAACCACCGAGTTCACTGGCAGCGCACATCAACAGCGCGCGCAGACGCTGGCCCGGCATTGGCCGGTGCTCACGCCCGATCTGCACCGCCTGAGCCTGGACGGCGGGCGCATCGAATTGCTGCTGGCTGTCGGTCCCTGGGCGCGCTGGCAACGCGAGTTGCTGGCCTCATGTGACGCCATGTGCATCGACGCCCCGCTGTTCGCACCCAGCCAGCAAGACGCGCGGCGCTTCAAGCCCCTGGCCCGTGTGTGTGCGCCGCTGGCGCGGCTGTGGGCACCGCTTTCGCAGGAGCAAGACGCCGTCGCGCTGCGGCATGCCGCCTTCACGCCACTCACACCGGGCGGCCTGTGGCAACACCAGCCGCGTGCGGCCCCGGCCAGGCTGGCCCGTGACGTCACGCTGCCCGGCTCGGCCCTGGTCATCGGCGCCGGCCTGGCCGGCAGCGCCTGCGCCTGGGCCCTGGCGCAGCAGGGCGTGCCTTGCGTGGTGCTTGATCAACATGCGCAGCCGGCGCAAGAGGCGTCCGGCAACCCAGCGGGCGTGTTTCACGGCGTGGTGCATGCGGCAGATGGCCGCCATGCACGCTTCAACCGCGTGGCCGCCTTGCATGCGCGCCAAGTCATTTCGCAAGCCCTGGCTGATGGTGTGGTTGGCGCGCTGGGTGGCGTGCTGCGGCTGGAAAGCTCAGGGCTGAGCCTGGCCGCCATGCGTGCCCGCGCCACGGCGTTGGGCTTGCCGCCGCAGTACGTTCAGGCGCTCGACGCCGCGAGCGCCACGGCCCTGTGCGGCCTGCCAGTAGCGCACCCGGCCTGGTTCTACCCCGGCGGTGGCTGGGTGCGGCCGGCAGAACTCGTGCGCTGGTTCCTGCAACAGGCAGCGGCAAGTTTCATGGGTGACCAACATGTGGCCGCCTTGCGCCAAGTGGGCAGCCAGTGGCAAGCCCTGGACGCCGATGGCCGCTGCCTGGCCCAAGCGCCTTGCGTGGTGCTGGCCAACGCCGGCGCTTGTCTGCACCTGCTGGGCGCCGCGGCGCCACCGCTGCGCGCCGTGCGCGGGCAGTTGAGCCTGGTGCACACAGCGCCGGGCACGACGCCGCATCTGCCCATGGTGGGCGCGGGCTTCGCGCTCACCATCGCGCCCGGACAAATGCTGTTCGGCGCAACGCAGCATGTCGACGACTTCGATCCGCGCCTGCGCGCGCCGGATCACGCCGCGAACCTGTTGCGCCTGGCCGCGCTCACTGGCCTGGCGTTCGAGCCGGGCCAGGCGCCGTTGCAGGGGCGCGTGGGCTGGCGCTGGCTGGCACCTGACCGGCTGCCGCTGGTGGGTGCGATGGTGGGTGCGGTGACGGGTGTCCCGGCCGACGCCACGGCGCCCGCCCGCATGGCCCCAGCGCCACGCTCGTTGCAAGCCGTGATGCGGCAGCCTGGCTTGTATGTGTTGGCCGGTCTGGGCTCACGCGGCCTGGCTTGGGCGCCACTGGCAGCTCAGGTTTTGGCCGCCGAGATCGCTGGCGCGCCCTGCCCGGTCGAGGCCAGCCTGCGCGACGCCATCGACCCAGCGCGCTTCGCGTTGCGCGCGGCGCGCCGGCCTGCTCAGGGCTGAGGCTGGGTCGGGGCCGAGGCCTCGTCCGCCGGCGCTGGCGCGGCGTCATCGTCGTGGCCGGGCTCGCCCGTCTTGCGCTGGGCTTTCTCCTTGGCTTTCTCTTCCTTCTTCTGCCGCTTGGCCAGTTCGCGCTGCCGCTTCTCAAACGAATAATTGGGTTTGGCCACGGGCCGTCCTTCCGATGGTGTCAACGATGAGCGCCCGCCGCATTGACTCTGGCCTTGCAAGGGGCCGAATCCAGCAGGTCGGCGGGCGCGCTGTACGACTGCATTGTGGTGCAGGCGCGCGCGGTAAATTGAACAGCTGCCCTCACTGGCTCAGCTTGTGGCAGCGGCGTCGAAGACCAACGTCTTCAGCCCGTCGCGCGTGGCCAGCAGGCACAGGCTCGCGCGCTGGCGCGCGAACAGCCCCACCGTCACCACGCCCGGCCACTGGTTAACTTCTTCTTCCATGCGCAGCGGTGCGCTGATGTGCAGGCCGTGCACGTCGAGCATGTGGCCGCCGTTGTCGGTGACCACGCCCTGTCGCAGCCGGGCGTCGCCGCCCAGGGCCTTGAAGCGCCGCGCCACTTGCGCCGCGGCCATGGGAATCACCTCCACCGGCAGCGCGAAGCGGCCCAGCGTGCGCACGAGCTTGGACTCGTCGGCAATGCAGATGAAAGCCCGGGCCAGATCGGCCACGATCTTTTCGCGCGTCAAGGCCGCGCCACCGCCTTTGATCATGTGGCCCTGGTGGTCGATTTCATCGGCGCCGTCAACGTACACGTCGAGTTGCTCGACGCTGCCGGCATCGACCACCCGAATGCCGCGTTCGCGTAACCGTGCACTGGAGCGTTCGCTGCTCGACACCGCTGCCGCTACCGGCACCGGCAGCAGGGCGAGAGCGTCGATGAAATGATCGACCGTCGAGCCCGTGCCCACGCCGATCACGCTGCCGCCCTTCACATGCGCCAGCGCCGCGCGCCCGGCCAGGGCCTTCAGTTCATCTTGGTTCATGGCTGCCATTATGAACAGCAGCACCTGGCGCACCGTGCGCGTCAAGGCTGCCAAAGTGCTTGCCACAATGCCGCCATGACCCTGCTTCCCTACGCCCTGGCTCGCCCCTTTCTTTTCGGTCTGGACGCTGAACGCGCGCACGACCTCACGCTCGATGCCATCGCCCTGGTGCAGCACACACCGGCGCTGCGCTGCATCGCCCAGACCCGGGTCGACGACCCGGTTGTGGTGGCCGGGCTGCGCTTCCCGAACCGCGTGGGCCTGGCCGCGGGGCTGGACAAGAATGGCCGCTGCATCGACGGTCTGGGCGCATTGGGTTTCGGCTTCATCGAGGTGGGCACGGTCACGCCACTGGCGCAACCCGGCAACCCGCGCCCGCGCCTGTTTCGCCTGCCCGCGGCGCAGGCGCTGATCAACCGGCTGGGCTTCAACAACCAGGGCCTGCAGGTCTTCCTGGCCAACGTGCAGCGGGCGCGGCGTTTTCGTGCGCAGGGTGGCATCGTCGGCCTGAACATCGGCAAGAACGCCGCCACGCCAATTGAAGATGCGGTTAAAGACTATCTGCTGGGCCTGGAAGGCGTGTACGGCGTGGCTGACTACATCACGGTCAACATCAGCAGCCCGAACACGCGCAACTTGCGTGAGTTGCAGAACGACGGCGCGTTGGACGCCTTGCTGTCAGCCTTGCAGCAGCGCCGCGATGAACTGGCCCAGGCCCAACACCGCAACGTGCCCCTGTTCGTGAAGATCGCGCCCGATCTTGATGAGGCCCAAGTCAAGGCCATCGCCGCCGCCTTGCGCCGCCATGGCGTGGCCGGCGTGATTGCCACCAACACCACCTTGCAGCGCCAGGCCGTGCAGGGCCTGCCGCATGCTGAAGAAACCGGCGGCTTGAGCGGCGCGCCCGTGTTCGAGGCCAGTAACAGGGTGGTGACCCAACTGCGCGCCGAGTTGGGGCCCGGAGCGGCCATCATCGGCGTGGGCGGCATCCTGAGCGGCGCCGACGCGCAGGGCAAGCTGGCTGCGGGCGCTGACCTGGTTCAGCTCTACACCGGCTTGATCTACAAGGGCCCGGCGCTGGTGCGCGAAGTGTCGGCTGCATTGAGAGGTTACAAAGTGCAAGCGCCGCACCTGGCGAGCCGGCGCGGCTGACCAAACCTGTCACTTCAGCGGACAACTGACGCAAGCCGTCGCCCCGCAAGTGACCGGTTGCGTCACCTCGCGTGAATCCTGCACGCGCCAGCCGGCCAATCAGACCATTTCAGGGCTGGCACGGCTTTCGCTCATGTAGTGCTGTCCCCTCCCCCAACTGCTAAAGAGAGCACCCCATGAAGCGCATCCAAAAAGGTTTCACCCTGATCGAACTGATGATCGTCGTGGCGATCATCGGCATCCTGGCCGCCATTGCGCTGCCGGCCTACCAGAACTACATCCGCAAGGCGGCGTACAGCGAAGTCATCTCGGCCATCACGCCGTATAAGCTGGCGGTGGATGAGTGCTTCAGCAACACCTCACTGATCACCGATTGCGACGCCGGCGCCAATGGCGTGCCCGCCGCCCCCACCGCCGTGACCACCGGCGGCTTCAACACCCTGACCGTGGCCGATGGCGTGATCACCGCCACCCCCAATGCCATCAAGGGCATTCTGGTCACCGACACCTGCGTCATGACGCCCGTGGCCGACGCCAACAACCGCCTGCAGTGGACCTACAGCGGCGCCTGCGTGACCAAGGGCTTCGCCAAGAGCTGACGCGCACTTGCACTGATCGGTACAAAGCCCGCTACGGCGGGCTTTTTTCATGGAGTCCCGCTACGGCGGGCTCTTTCACGTCCACCCGCTACGCCGGGCTTTTTTCATGGCCACCCGCTACTCCCCCAGCACCAAGCCCTCACGCCGCGGGTCGGCGCCGCCGCGCCAGCCCTGGCCCTGGCGCTGAATCGCCTGCACGCCACTGGGCAGCGCAAGCTCGATCACGCCGTGGCCCCGCGCTTTCAATGCATCCACGGTGGCGGCCGGAAATCGCGCCGCCTCCAGCAACAGCGGCCCACCCAGCGCAGCAAAGTTCGGCAGCGCAATGGCCTGCTGCGGGCCCAGGCCCCATTGCAGCGTGCCCAGCAGCGTCTTGGCGGTGAAGTGGATGATCAACGCGCCGCCCGGCGAGCCCAGGCTCATCAGCAGGCGGCCGCTGTGGCGGTCGAACACCAAGGTGGGGCTCATGCTGGACCGTGGCCGCTTGCCGGGCTGCACCCGGTTGGCCACCGCGCGGCCTTCAGCGTCGCTCGGCGCAAACGAAAAGTCGGTTAACTGGTTGTTGAGCAGGAAGCCACCGGGCAGGCCACTGCCGCCGTCGCTCATGATGCGCGCGCCAAAGGCGGCTTCGATGCTGCTGGTCAACGCCACGGCACGGCCGTCGCCATCGACGATGCTGATGTGGCTGGTGCCGGCTTCAGGCTGCTCGATTTGGCGGCCCACGGCTTGAGGCAAGACGCCAGGGGCGCCCGCCGGCGCACTGCGCATGCGCTGCGGGCCGATCAGCGCGGCGCGCTGTTGCAGGTAGGCGCTGCCCAGCAAGGTGTTCCAGTCGCCGCCGGGTGCCGGCACGAAGGCCGGGTCGGCCACGTTCTGGGCACGGTCGGCAAAGGCCAGGCGCGCGGCTTCGCTGTAGCTGTGCAGCCAGTCGGCACCGGGGATGCCCTCCACCAAGGCCTGCGGCACCGCAGCGGCGCGCTCCAGCAGGCCCAGTATCTGCATCACCGCCAGGTGGCCTGAAGACGGCGGCGGGAAGCCGCAAATGCGCCACAAGTCGCGCCAGTCGGTG
>JANMYI010000223.1:0-8575 GCA_031381955.1 Burkholderiales bacterium | reverse complement strand
CATTACTTTAGTGGCCTAGTCAGCCGTAACAATACACCAAATCCTGGGAATTATGTTTTCTATTCGTTGCAAGGATAAACAAATTCTATATACTACAAGTTCTATGAAGCAACCACTTAGACACTGCGGCTCCCTCAATATTCCGAATTCCGGTAGCGACACATTCTACAACAGAACAACATTGTAAGCTAACAAGATGAAATATTCTCTCTTCATATGATACTGCGCACCAGAATATCCACCATATGCAACACAACCCATTCAATAGCAAGTTAACCCAGACCTGCCTGTTTATTCCGACCAAAATTTCAGGCAACGCCGCCGGCAGCACCACGTGTTGCACCACCTGGGTGTAGCTGGCGCCCATGGAATAGGCGGCGTTGATCTGCTCTTGTGCCGCGCTCTTCATGCCCGAACGCGCGGCCAGCGCCAGCGGCGCGAAGCAGGCCAGGAAGATGAGCAGCACCTTGGGCAATTCATCAATGCCGAACCAGATGATGATGAGCGGCAAATACGCCAGCGGCGGCAGGGGCCGGTAGAACTCGATCGGCGGGTCGAAGATGCCGCGCGCCACGCGGCTCATGCCAATCGCAATGCCGTTGGGCACGGCGGTTAACACGGCCAACACGAAGGCCGCGGCCACGCGCAGCAGGCTGGCCGCCAGGTGCTGCCACAAGGGCTTGTCATTGGCCGTGCCGTTGATGTATTCCATGAACTGCTGCGCCACCGCTTGCGGGCTGGGCAGGAACAGCGGCTTGATCAGCCCGGCGGCGGTGATGGCCCACCACAGCAAGAACAGCACCGCGATGGTGGCCACGCTGATGGCCGCGCTGGCGCCTTCGCCGGGCGTTCTGAAGGCACTGGTCTTCTGCACTTCAGCCATGCGCACTTTCGCCAGTGCGCTGGTGCACGTGGGCCAGCACTTCTTCGCGCAGGGCAATGAAGTCGGGTGCTGATTTCACCGCGCGGGCATCACCCGTGGCCAGGAAGCGGCGCGAAAACGGCAGGTCTTCGTAGGTGTGGCTGATGCGCCCCGGGCGTGGGCTCATCAACACCAGGCGCGTGCCCAGGAACAGCGCTTCTTCCACCGAGTGGGTGATGAAGAACACCATCTTGTGCGTGGCCGCCCAGGCCTTGAGCACGATCTCCTGCACCTGCTCGCGCGTGAAGGCATCCAGCGCGCCCATGGGCTCGTCCATCAGCAGCACCGCCGGGTCATTGGCCAGCGCGCGCGCAATGCCCACGCGCTGTTGCATGCCGCCGGAAAGTTCATACACGGCGTGCCCGCCATAGCCGGCCAGGCCCACCAGGGCGAGCTTGTCTTCGGCCACTTGCGCGCGCGTGGCGGCATCCACGCCGCGCAGGCGCAGGCCCAGCGCCACGTTGTCTCGAACGTTCAGCCAGGGCATCAGGGCATGCTTCTGGAAGACCACCCCGCGCTGCGCACCGGGGCCGTTCACTGCCTGGCCATCCAGCGTGATGCTGCCGGTGGTGGGCGGCAGGAAGCCGGCAATGCAGTTCAGCAGCGTGGTCTTGCCGCAGCCCGATGCGCCCAGCGCGACAACAAACTCGCCGCCTTCAATGCGCAGATTCACCGGCGCCAGCGCATGCAGCGCGCCGCCCTTGACGGCGTAGTGGACGCTGACGTCTTTGAGTTGGAGAGTGGCCATGCCAAGACAGGTGAACGAAGAGCACGGGCCGAGCGCCGGGCCGCCGAGGTACGGAGACCTGCGGCCTTCGCCAGGCACGAACAATCCGCAGGGATTGTTCGTGCCCAGGCTCAGCCCCAAGCCGGCCCGTGCCCCCTCGGGGGGCGCTCGCTGTATTCAGCGAGCGGGGGCAGTCATTTCGCCATCGCCTTCTTCACATAGACATCCGTCACGAACACGCCGTAGTCAGGTTTCACCTCCTGAATACGCCCTTGCTCTTTCAAGAATTTGGCCGTCTCGGCCATGGCCTTGGCCGCGCCACCGCCCAGCCACTGCGCGCCCATTTGCTCTTGCGCCGTGGGGTAGACATACAAGGCCATGGCGGCGGGCACATCTTTCGCATCCGCCTTGGTCCACTTGGCCACGGCCTTCACCTCGGCGGAGTCGGCCGTCCACTTGGCCTTGTTGCCGCGGTAGGCGTTGTCGGCCTTGTTCAAGGCTTGCACCAAGGCCACCATGAAGCCTTCATTCGCCGCCGCCCATTTGGCATTCACGATCAGGCCGTCGAAAGTGGGGTAGCCCTTGGCACCAATGCTCTTGCTGCTGGCAATGACCTTGCCATTGCCCTTGATCTTGGAAAGCACCGGGTCCCAGATGAAGGTGGCATCGATGTCGCCGCGCTCCCAGGCCGCGGCGATTTCCGGCGGGCGCATGTTCATCACGTTCACGCCTTTGGCATCCACGCCCTCGAGTTTCATGGCCGCCATCAGCTGGTAATGCGCCGTGCTGACGAAGGGCGTGGCGACCTTCTTGCCCTTCAGGTCTTTCACGCTGTTGATGCCGCTGCCGTTGCGGGCGATCAGCGCTTCGGCGTCGGCGATGTCGTCAAGAATCCAGAACAGCTTGATGTCCTGGCCCTGGCTGGCCGCCGCGGTGAGCGGGCTGGAGCCGGCTTCGCCGATGTGCACGTCACCGCTGGCCATGGCCTTGATCACGTCACCACCGCCGCCGAACATGCGCCAGTTGATCTTGTAGCCGGTGGCCTTTTCCAGTTCACCGCTTTCCATCACGATGCGCCAGGGCACCAGCATGTCCTGGTGCGCGAAGGTCACTTCCTTTGGCTGCGCCAGCGCCGTGCCGGCCAGGCTGAACAGGGCCGCCGCGGTGGCGAGCAGTCGATGCATTGTCATGACACTCCTCTATCGTTGCTGTGATGAAAAAACCAGGCGCCGGCCTTCAAGCCGCGCCCGAACCGATGGTGGCGCCGCCGTCAATCACCAGCGTGTGCCCGGTGGTGAAGGCGCCCGCCGCCGAGGCCAGGAACACGGCCGCGCCGGCAATTTCCTGCGGCGTGCCAATGCGCTTCAGGCTGGCACTGGCCGTGGCGCGCTTCAGCGTGGCGGCGTCGTCCCACAGCGCCTTGGCGAAGTCGGTCTTGATGAGTCCCGGCGCAATGCAGTTCACGCGCACCCCGCGCGGGCCGAATTCATCGGCCAGGTTGCGCGCCAGCGCCATGTCGGCCGCCTTGGAAATGCCGTAGGCGCCCAGCACCGTGGTGGCGCGCAGGCCGCCGATGCTGGAGATGATGGTGATCGAACCTTCGCCGCGTTCCAGCATCTCGGGTGCAACCATGGAGATCAGCCAATGGTTGCTCACGATGTTGTTGTCGAGGATCTTGCGGAACTGCTCGTCGCTGATGCCGGCCATGGGCCCGTAGTACGGGTTGCTGGCGGCGTTGCACACCAGCGCGTCGATGCGGCCGAAGGCACGCCGGGTTTCATCCACCAGCCGTTGCAGGCCCTCTTTGGAGCCGATGTTCGCGGCCACGGCAATGGCCGTGCCCGCACCGTGCTGGGCATTGATGGCCGCGGCCACCTCATCGCAGGCTGGTTGCTTGCGGCTGGAAACGACCACCCGCGCGCCATGCACCGCCATCTCTTCGGCAATGGCCTTGCCAATACCGCGTGACGAGCCGGTGATGAGGGCCACCTTGCCGGCCATATCGAAGAGGGACATGCATCGAGCCTTCGAAGAGTGGTTGACTACCGTTGATCAAATGATGGCGCACTACGTAGAAGCGCAGCGCCTTGTATTTGTTGTCCGAACATTACCTGAGTCTGTATCTTGGCTCGACTGTCACCCAGGAGGCGCCTCAAATGGCAGCGAAATTTGAGGGGGCACCGGTGGAGTCGGGAGATCATCAAGGTGAATTGAACGAATGCCAGCACGCTTGCAGCAATTCATGATGTCCTTGTCACCCGCATAGACACATGTGGAACCAAGCGCTTTCGCCGTCGCAACGATCATCCAATCAAATTTGAACTTCGTTTTGGTGATCGACCGGCTCTCGCGAGAGGTGAGCACGTCGGAAAGCAAGATGGCGCATTCCATGGCAACCATTTTCGAATACGGCTCAACCCGAAATACGCTGCTCTGCTCGATTCGAGACTGGTAGTCAGACCGAGCACTGCCTGCACCAATCAAGAACTCTGTGTAGGCAGGCGCGGGAACGACCACCTTCTCCTTTTGCTTCTCAAGCGTAGCAACGAGCAAGTCAATCTTGAGGCGGCGGCCGCCAGCCAGCTTCGCATTGAAAAGATCGACAAGCACAGATGCGTCAAAGACGACCATCAGTCGGCCCTCTGTTTCAAGAGTTCAGCTTGAGGGTCATCTAAGTCGTTCCACAGGCTCCCCGCAATGGTTTGCATGTCGCCAATGAATTTCCCGAGCGAAGGCGCGTCAAGTGCAATGAAATCCGCAATCTCAAACGACTGTAGTTCCCAAGCGCCTTCGGCGGTGCGTAACCACTTTCCTCTTCCCGTGACCCGGATCTCGCCCTCAAACAAATGGCTTGCCAATCGCTTGGCCACAACTCTTGGCGCGCTGCATTTGTGAAACACACCGCCGCTGGCGTCGATGGAAACAGGGACGCTGGCGCCGCGTCCGCCCACGCGTATGACAACCCCTTCTAAGTCGCCGGTCTCATGTATCACCACCTCTTGCGATATCGGCGTTTTTCTGCCTGGAAATTCAATGACCTTGGGTCCACGATCGACACGCAGGAAACCGGTGCAGTCGTCCTCCAACAGCATTCGGTTAATGTCTCGTCGGATGTCTGCCGCTTCCTTTGGGATTTCATCATTGGCGGCACTCAGTCTGTTCCAGACGGCTTCAGATACTGATGGCTCAACATGCAGGTATTGCCGCGCGCTACCTTTTGTAAGCTTGACGAAATGAACGGCGTCTGCGTCCCCGAACAACGCCGCAAGCCTTTCAAGATATTGCGCCAACCGCTTCGCCGGCAGAGTGGCTGGCAGCCATCTGTCCATCGAGAAGACGTACGTGGTTGGAGCCTGAGTTAGATTCATTTCGATTGCCGCGCGCTTTGCTTCGCCGCCTTGACAAGACAGGCCAATGATGTCGCCGCCGTAGAACGTTCTCTTTTGACGCTACAACCCGCGCAGCACGCTGCGCAGCTTGGTCACGATCTCGTCGAGGTGCTTGTCTTCCAGCACCAGCGGCGGTGCCACGATCAGCGAGTCGCCCGTGTTCTTCAGGTTCAGGCCGGCGTCGTACAGGCGCTTTTGCGCTTCGTGGCCGCGCGCGCCGGGGGCACCGCTCGGGCTGATTTCCACCGCAGCCATCATGCCGATGGAGCGGATGTCGGTGACCACCGGGCAGTCGCGCAGGCCATGCATGGCGGCCATGAAGGCCGGGCTCATGGCCGCGGCACGCTCGATCAAGCGCTCATTGGCGAGGATGTCCATCATCGCCAGGCCCGCCGCGCATGAAGCCGGGTGGGCTGAATAGGTGTAGCCGTGGAAGAACTCCACGCCCTTGGCCGGGCCGGCGTTGGTGATGGTGTCGTAAATGCCTTGCTTGGCGGCCACCGCGCCCATCGGCTGCGCGCCGTTGGTGATGGCCTTTGCCATGGTCATCAGGTCGGGTGTCACGCCAAACGCCTGGGCACCAAAGGCCGCGCCCATGCGGCCCCAGCCGGTGATGACTTCGTCGAATACCAGCAAGATACCGTTGGCATCGCAAATGCTGCGCAAACGGTTGAGATAACCTTTCGGCGGCGGCAGGCAACCAAACGAGCCGGCGGTGGGTTCGACGAACACGGCCGCGATGTTCTCGCCGCCGTACAGGTTGCAAAAGCGTTGCAGGTCCTCCGCCAAATCAGCGCCGGTTTCGGGCTGGCCGGGAACGAACTTGTTTTCAGGCAAGGCGGTGTGGCGCATGTGATAAACGCCGGCCAGCCCCACGCCAAAGGTGCGCCGGTTGTTCACCATGCCGGCCAGCGCCACGCCGCCCATGTTCACGCCGTGGTAAGCCCGGTCGCGCGAGATGAACAACTGCCGTTGCGGCTGGCCCGCGGCGCGGTGAAAGGCCAGGGCCATCTTCATGGCGGTGTCGATCGCCTCCGAGCCTGAATTGGTGAAGAACACCCGGTTCATGCCTTCGGGCGTGTAGGCCGCCACGCGCTCGGCCAACTCGAACGCCTTGGCGTGTGCACGCAAGAAGGGCGCGGTGAAATCAAGCGTCTGCAGTTGCTGATAGACGGCCTGCGCGATCTCTTCGCGGCAGTGGCCGGCGGCCACGCAGAACAGGCCGGCCGAGGCGTCGATCACCTCGCGCCCGTCGGGCGTGTAGAAGTACATGCCCTTGGCGCGCGCAAACAGGCGCGGCTCGGCCTTGAATTCCTTGTTGGCCGAAAAGGGCATCCAGTAGGGTTGCAAGGTGGTGGCAACTTGAGGTTCGGCGTGGCCCATGGCGCATCCTTTGCGGGTGGTGTGGCGGGGCGGCAATGGTGCCGCATTTCGAGCCTGCGAGTCTTGCCTGTGTTGCACGGCGCGCCTGCCGGGGTTTGCACCAATCCTGCGCCGCGGCAGCGCCGGGCGCTGCGACATACTGAACCGTTGCCCACTGCGCCGCCGAACCCACCATGGCCACCACCGCCCACCTCACCACCCTCTACGCCGCGCGCAGCATCATCACCATGAACCCGGCGTGCCCGCGGGCCAGCCATGTGGCGGTGTGCGATGGCCGCATCCTCGGTGTGGGCAGCCTGGCTGAACTGGCCGGCTGGGGCGCGCACGAGCTGTGCGAGCGCTTCAAAGACAAGGTGCTCATGCCCGGCCTGGTGGAAGGCCACAGCCACCTGATGGCCGGCACGCTGTGGCGCTACACCTACTGCGGCTACTTTGATTTGGCCGACCCCGATGGCCGCACCTGGCCCGGTGCCAAGAGCCTTGGCGCCGTGGTGGCCGCGCTCAGCCAGGCCGCCACGCAGGGCGCGGGCCCGGTCACCGGCTGGGGCTTCGACCCCATCTACTTCGGCGCCAAGCGTTGCGCGCGCGAAGACCTCGACCGCGTCAGCGCGACGCGCCCGGTGGGGGTGATGCACGCCAGCGGCCACATCCTGAACATCAACTCGGCGGCACTGCAAGCGCTGGGTTTTCTGCGCACCGGCATCAGCCACCCCGGCATGCCGCTGGGCGCCGATGGCCTGCCCAGCGGCGAGCTGAAAGGCCCGGATGCCATGGGGCCGGCCCTGGCTGCCGTGGGCCTGACCCGCAATTTTCTGTCGGGTGATGAAGCGGGCATTCGCGCCTTCGGCAAGCTGTGCGTGCGTGCCGGCGTCACCACCGCCACCGACCTGGCCGCCACGCTGGGCGACGACGAACTCGCCACCTTGCAGAGCGTGACCGGCGCGCGAGACTTCCCCGCCCGTGTGGTGCCGCTGCTGCGCATGATCGGCATGACACCGGCCGATGCCGTGGCACGCGCCGTGGCCCTGCGCGCGCGCAGCACCGATGCCTTGCGCCTGGGCCGCATCAAGGTGGTGGCCGATGGTTCCATCCAAGGCTTCTCGGCCCGCCTGCGTTGGCCCGGCTATTACAACGGCGCGCCGAACGGGCTTTGGTACACCGCGCCCGAAGCCATCCGCGAGTGCTATGCCCTGGCCCTGGCGCAAGGCGTGCAGGTGCACACCCACACCAATGGCGACGAGGCCACCGCGCTGGCGCTGGACTGTATGGAACAAGCCCTGCGCGGCCAGCCGGCGAGCGACCACCGCTTCACCCTGCAGCATGTGCAGATGGCCGACGCGGCGCAGTTCCGCCGCATGAAGGTGTTAGGCCTGTGCGCCAACCTGTTTGCCAACCATCACTTCTATTGGGGCGACCAGCACCGCGCCATCACCCTGGGCCCCGAGCGTGCGCAGCGCATGAACGCCTGCGCCACCGCGCTGCGCGAAGGCGTGCCGCTGGCCATTCACAGCGATGCCCCCATCACCCCGCTGGGCCCGCTGTTCACCGCCTGGTGCGCGGTCAACCGGCTCACCGCCAGCGGCGCGGTGCTGGGCGAGCATGAACGCATCACGGTGGCGCAGGCGCTGCACGCCATCACCCTGGGTGCGGCCTACACGCTCAGGCTCGATGGTGAAGTGGGCTCGATCGAATGCGGCAAGCGGGCTGACTTTTGCGTGCTCGAAGACGACCCGCTGGCCGTGGCGCCCGAGGCGCTGAAAGGCGTTCGCGTGTGGGGCACTGTGCAGGGCGGGCGCGTGTTCGCGGCGTGAGCGTGGCGTGAACGCGGCACGAGCAGCGGCCGGCGCCACGGTGCCGGTCATCGTCATCGGCGGCTACCTGGGTGCGGGCAAGACCACCCTGGTGAACCACTTGCTGCGCCACGCCGCCGGCCTGCGCATCGCGGTGCTGGTGAACGACTTTGGCGAACTGGCCATCGATGCCGATTTGATTGAAGGCCAGCAAGAAGACGTGATCGCCCTGGCCGGCGGCTGTGTGTGTTGCAGCTTCGGTGCTGATTTGGTGGGCACCTTGAACCAGGTGGTGCAGCGCGAGCCGCCGCCCGATGTGGTGTTGCTTGAGACCAGCGGCGTGGGCCTGCCCGCCGCGGTGGCA